>CADBQS010000104.1 GCA_902796915.1 uncultured Ruminococcus sp. | reverse complement strand
TCGGTTAAAGTAACATTGTTTATCGTCGGCACAACGCTTGACGGAACATAAATTGTAAAATCTTTTGACGAACTTCCAATATATGTACCGCCCGAATAAGTATATACATAAACTTTTGCGGTGGTTGATGTTGAATTGGGCGCAAAATCGCAATCGCTTAAAGCTGGCGTAAACGTACAACTTGTCCCGATATTTTCTCCTACACGAAAATGCTCTCCGTCGGGTCTTACATAATCAACTTTATGCGTAAAAGAGTCCGAAGCACGGCTGATGTTTACAGTAATTTCACTTCCGAAAGTATTGCCATTATTTTTACTCCTTTTTCTTATCTTTCTTTTGTTCGACTTTTTATGTCCATACTTCTATCTTAACACCAGTCGCTAACAATTTAATATTTTATTTTGTCTAAACTTTTGGGTTCACTTCATAGGCTGTAAGATATTTATTTCGCTAAAGCAACATTTAAATTAAGAGACTACAAATTTATATGTAGCCTCTTAATTACATTTAAGAATATTAAACACTTCATTTCTTAGTGCCTATCTTTTTTTCTTTTTTCATCGTAACCATTATCATCTTCATTACTCCAACTATCAAAATTCCATACACTCCAACTATATTATATACATACCAAGTAGAGTAATCTGCATTATTGGAACTTGAAGACGTTGCTATTATATCTGTTAATGCCCAATAGCTAAAATGAGATGTTGTAAACATGTAGTATAGATTTTCTCCTATATATTCTAAATTATCATTACCGTCATATTCCTCATCTTTTCCTTCATTTACCCAATAAACTTTAAGTTCTTTTTCTATCTTATCAAACTCATTCGGTACAGGTACAGATAAGACAACTTTACCATTGGGTTGTATTTTATTCCCTTTTGAATCTAATATAGATATTTCATAAAATTTATGCCTCTCTGTGCTTTCAGCTATATCATCGTCAAAATATTCTAATGCCATATTATACTCTTGGCTACTATCATCTATTTTTTTAGCACTAACACTTGCTCCATTGGGGTATGAACCCATTGCAAAGTAGAATGTTATTCCACTCTCTTCATCTAATATTTCCTTTTCAACCTTATCAATTCTTTTTTCAACTCCTTCTGCTAATGTTCTTATATTAGTAGATTCGCTGGAATTAATAAATATTTCGTTATTGTTTTCCTTTATTCTTGCTTTTAAACTGTATTCACTATATCTATTTAAGTTACTAAACAAAGATGAAGACTGCCATGTTTTACCACCATCTATTGAATATTCAATTTCATCCATAGGAGTTAAATAAATTTCTGTACCTGTTTTGTAAATAAGTTGAGGTGGTTCAGGAACAGTTTCTCTTATAGCTTTTACCATTATAAGAGTTCCAGGAACATATTTTATATTATAATTATTTGAAGTTAGTCCTGAAGCTGTTACAACATATCCACCATCCTTAACAGGAGATGCTTCATCAGCTTCACTGTTAAATTCCAGCTTACCTTGTAAAACAGATTCGTTTTCTCCGTCAATGAACCCTTCATAGCTTACTTTAAATTCTGGATTTAATTCTCCGTATGCTCTTTCTGAATCTAACACTGAAATTACTAAATCTATCTTTTCAATCTCATAAGTTATATCTTCTTCAAATATTATATTATAATTCGGATTTTTACCTTCCTCATTGTTAAGACTTCCCAGTACTATTTTATGTATTCCTACATCTTTAGCTTTGTTTTCAAGCTCTAAAGCACCATATAGTAAATCCATTTTCTCAGTTATTTCTATATCTGTCTGATAACTAGGATTATAGCTCTTACCATCATACTTTTTGCTTTGTTCTTTGTTTGGAATTATTTTTATACTTAATGGATTTATTGTAGCTATATCATCAGAATCCATCTTATATAACTCTTTATCTTTAAGAACATAGTTGGACTCAAGACCTGTATTGTCTTTTAAATTTATATTATATAGTTCAGCTGTAAATGCTTCTAATACATTAACTGAATTATACTTTACTATCTCTACTTCCACACCTAATACTTCCTCACCTATTAATCCATTGAACCTTATTTGATTTTCTGTTAATTTTTCTTCATCACTTTGTTCTAAATTAACGTTAATATTTTCTATATTCCCGTCATAATCCTTATTCAAATACACTTGTTCAACTTCAATCTGCTTAGGCATAATATTTATAATATCATTTTCTTTTGTATCATATTCTGTATCTAATATAGTATAATTTGACGCCATACCATTTTCTCCGTCATATATTTCTATCTTCTTCAAATGGGCAATATTATTTTCATTATCTTTAACATTAACATAATCAAATTCTATATCTGCTGTTAAATTTATGTCTTCACCTTCTACTATATTTTTATATGATACTTTATTAACATTACTTTCATCAGTAGACTGTATAAACTCTTGATGTAAATTTTCACTCTTTCCATCATATGTTTTTACTATCGATACCTCATCTATACTTATTTCCCTCTTAACTATTGTTATAGTATCATCTTCTTTTGTATCATAAGTAGCATCTACATCATAATTGTATGCCATTCCAGATCCATCAACAAGTTTGATATTAGTTAACGATGCATAATTTTCGCCATTATGAATTGTATCTTTATGTCCAAAAGTTACGTCTGCTATAAGCTCTAATTTCTCACCATCTACTGTCCCCTCTAGGTCTACAGAGTTAACTTCTGTACCTGTCCCTTGAGCAAATTTCATTTGTTCATTTTCAGTTTTACCATCATATACTTTTTCTATAGATATTTTCTTTATAGATATCTTCTTTTTATCAACTATAACAACACTATCACCATCTTGCGTATTATAAGTATACTCAGAATTTATATCATAGTTAGTTGCTAATCCTCCATTTTCTCCATTTAAAAGCTCTATACTGCTAAGCTTACCCGTATTTTCTGTTCCTACATTTATATCTGCATATTCAATGTTACATTTTAACCCTAACTTTTGATCTCCTACTAATCCAGCAAATTTCACTACTGTTGTAATAATTCCTTCTTGAGGAAATATTACATTTTCGTCACATTCATTTCCATTATATATTTTTCTTATAGATATTTCTTCAATTGATATAGATTTAGGCTTAATATTAATTGTATCATCCGAATCTGTTTTATAATTATAATTTTCATCATAAGATACATAATAATTACTTGCTATACCACTGTCCTGCACATCTAAAAGTTTTATACCAGTTAGCGTTGCTACATTAGTTTCATTATTTTGTACGTCAGGTGATTCAAGAACTATAGTTGCTTGCATATCTAGCTTTTCATCCCCTACAAGTCCTTCATACTCAACTTTATTATTACTACTATCGGCAATTTGTGAATCAGTAAATTTCCAGTCGGTATGTTCTTTTTCTCCATCATAAACTTTTTCTATCTGGATTTTCTTTATTTTAACTTGTTTGGAAGTTATTGTTACTTTGTCATCAGAATCTGTATTATAAGTGCTACCTATACTATAATTTTTAGCTTTTTCTCCCTCTAATACTATATCAGACAACTTAGCAGAATTCGCCTCATATACGTTACATGAATTATATTCAATTTTAGTATTTACCGATACTACATCACCCTCAACTAAATTTGAAAATTTTACATTATTGTTAGCATCAGTACCATTCATATTAATCGTTTTTTCCTCGGCGTTACTTCCATTATACTCTTTGGATATATTAATAGTATCTATATTAATTTCCCTTTTACTAATTATAATTTTATCATTATCACTTCCAGTATACTCATTAGAATTAAGTTTATAGTTATCTTTTGAGCCACTTTCACCTTCTAAATCTATCAATTTTACATTTGAAAGTTTAACCCCATTAGCCGACTCGCCTTCTAGTTTTACGTCTACACTGTCAAATGTAATCTTTGCGTTTAACGCTAAACTCTCTCCTTCTACTAAACTATCATAGTAAACCTTATACTTGCTGTCTACATTTTGTGTGAAATTTTGTGTTTCATTGCTTATTCTGTCATAAACTTTATTTATTTCAACCTTACTTATACTTATTTCTTTTGGATTTATCTCATATTTAACACCGGTTGTAAACTTGATATCATAGTTCGTATTATCTAAAGTTCCTTGAACAATTTCGTATTCTCCAACATTTTTTGTGGAATCTTCTAAAGCTAAAGAACCTGTAAATTGTATTCCTTCTACTCCACCAGACACATCATATTCAATTGATTTTGCATCTACTTCATTGCCGTCATATATCTTACTTTGATTCGACTTAGGAGTAATTGTTACGTCGCGTTGCTGTATTGTAACATTGTTAGTTGAAAACGAAGCATCAGTTAGTGAATAATTTTCTAATATATCTGAATCTTCTGAAGTTAACTTCAAATCGGTCAATGTTGCCAACTTACCGCTACCAACAGTAATATCATCATATACTACTTTAGCTTTCAACCCTAATGTGTCTCCAGAAACAACGGTACTAAATTCAACCTTTCTACCATCAGCCCTTTCAGCTGAGAACTGTAACTCTTCACTTTGTACATTATCATAGACTTTCTCTATTGATACTTTAGATATTGAAATTTTTCTAGGATTAATTTTTGCGTATAATGCACTTGTAGGCAAAGTTTGAGTGGAATCAATTTGATAGTTGCTTGCTAATCCTTTATTTTCTCCGTCTCCGTCCAACAAAGTAAACCCAGTAATATCCGCCTTATCGGCAGTCACATATTGACTATTAAACGTTGCCTGTAAAGACATTCTTATATTCTGTCCGTCAACTAACCCAGTTAATTTCACAGCATTATTGCCACTCGCAACTTCCATGTCAGATGACACAATAATTTCAGACTCAGTATCGCCGTCATATTCTTTTACTACTGATACACCTTCGATAGTAATATTTTTCTTATTTATATAATATGTTAAACCATCGTTTAATATTACCTTTTTGCCATTACTATCCCAACTAATTTTTGAATTATAACTATTCACGTTTTCATAATCATAATCATTTCCGTCACTATTTGTGTCATCACCTTTATTTTGAGGTATAAACGACACAGTAGCAGACACTGTTTGACCAGCATCAGTTAGTTTAGATATACTCCATTCATATACTCCTTCCCCAGAAGGACTACTACCATCCACATTTACTGTTCCATTTAACTCTCCATATACCGCAGAGCTAGGCCATGAAAACACAGCTTGTTTCTTTGTTCTAAAAGTAGAGTTCTCATAGTCATCCCCAGCAGCATACTCGTCAGATTGAGCAATTCTTGTTATTATAGTATATTCGGTCGCCGAGCTAAGACCATCAAATGTTATCCCACCTGTTCTGTATGTTTTCCATTCTACATTATTAGGATTAAAGTTACCCTGAACTATTGTATATTCTTGTGTTAAATCCGCATTTTCTCCGCTTTGTTCCACTACTTTTACAGAATTATATGTAACCTTAGAAATTTCAAATTCTCTAGGGGAATTTGTTCTTTTCTTCAGTGTCGATGCTGTAACAGGAGAATTGATTATACTCGATTCGAAGTATTCATTTGTTTCAGATATTTTTGAAATAAATGAATATTCTGTTCCTGAATTTAAACCGGAAAATATAATCGTATTATTATCATCATCAGCCTTAGCAGTAAATTCTTTACCATTAACAGTAAAAGTTTTAGTTTCACTTCCAGAAAGTTTTATCCAAGTAATAGTTTCCAAATTACTACTCCCTTCACGAGTAAGAGCATAGCTATGATTATCTTTCAAACCTGATAATTTTATTGAATCTGAGGATAAAACTTCACTTTCAAATGATTCAGGTAATTGGGACTGAATTTTCTTAGCAATGCTTATTTTTTCAGATATTAACTCACCTTTATATTGATCACTATTTATAGTTACCTTCACATATATTTTTGAATTGGCATCTGATGATGTTGTAGTATAGTTTTTACTATCACTACCAACCACGGTTTCTTTACCTGAATTTACTCTAATCCAGCTAAAAGATAAATTCTCACTCAAACCGTACTTGTTTTCTATATCATCTATATTAGCTTGGGCAGTCAAGGTATTTCCCCATTCAATATTTTCAGAGTTAGGTTGTATAGACACACTTCCAGTAACTTTAGTTTTCGTATTATTAACAGTAATCTTAGATGTATTAGAAACATTGTAAGAGATATTTTCACCAGCTAAACTTTCTTTTGTAAGACTAATATTTATTGACAAATCTGTAGTCTTAGCACCTTTACCAAATACATAAACGAAGTCATCTTTTGCAACTGTCAAATTACCACTATTATCATTGATAGATTCACCATTTATAAGAGTAATAGCATCTGTATCTTTAACATTCCAAGTCGCATTTTCATTATATGTCCATCCATTATTATTTGCTGCTAAACTATTAATAATCGTAGCTTCAGACATTTGACCAAGATTTATTGTATTAGTTTGTAACTTTATAGTAGATGTTGCTGGGTCTACCATATAAACCATTGACGCCTTGGGACTGAACTTCCATCTTGTGGTTTACTTAAAGCAAATGAGCCAGTCATATTTTCCTGTTGCTCTACAACAGACTGTACAGAACTTGTACCTTCAATTATATCTACTGTAACACTCTTAGAATTTGCATTATCTGAATTTATTGGAATAGCGTAAGACTTTATTCCAGATTTAGCCTTTATTTGTTTTTCCAATGTGTTGCCATTACTAATATATATTACAGAAGCCGAATCTAAAGCTTCACTCAATTTATGATTCAATACAGGTTGACTATTAGCTCCAAATTTAGCTGATTCTGATATAGCATTATCTCCTTGTGTAAACATAGCCAAATCAGGTGATTTGTCATCTATTTTAAATGATATCTTAGAATTTTCTGAAGAATATAAAACATTATTAGAACTTTTTGTAGATAGCATAGATTCACTGCCAGTTGTAGATATTGTAACCTCAGATAAATCTCCAACATCAATTACTGAATTATAAGAATTAACATTTAACCCATCTAATATCAAATTCAACCCTGTTATATTACTTCCTATGGTTATTGTATTCTCTGTTTCTTCCGACTTGCTTTGATATATAGTCACAGTTTTATCTTTATATTTATTTCCATCTTTAATCTCAACATTACCTAAAGATAAATCAAATTTTGTTTTAGGCTCTGTATCAAATTTAACGTTTTCAAAAGTATATGCTCCTCCTAATGTCTCAGCATTAAATTTTTTATCTGCGTCAGATGAACTATTGGGATCATAATTACTTTTAACTACATCATAACTGTTTACTGTTGCATATACTCCATAATTCCCAGATTTTTCTAAAGATAAAGCATAGGATTTATATCCAGCAGGAAAATCAATGTAATATTGTAAATTTGAATTATCTATATTATATATTTTTAACTTATCATCAGTTCCCAATGAATCGCCAATGACACTATGACATAGCACTATTCCATACATTTCATCTGATGATATAGCCGTGCTTCCCTTAGATATAGCAGAAACATTACATTCAGAAGCAAATTCTAATTTTTTGGCTTTTATCGCTTCATCTTCTGATCCACTATCTACTATCAATTTACCACTAGATGCAAAATTTAACGAAGCCCCATCTGCATTCAATGCTATTTTATTATCACTTTTTAGATAACTTTCACCACTGCCTAACACAGCTATTGTATAGTTGTCACCAGCTTGGTTAGAAATTGTCATTGCCGACGTATTAGCCGTATGAACATTTATATTTAAAATCCTAATCCTAGATGTTCCCAGTCCACTATTTATAGTTACTGTTTCATTTACAACTTCTTCGCCACTTTGCATAATTGTAATTAGTGAATTATGTTCTTTTATCGTTCTGTCATTTGGATTGCTAATATCGTAAACACTTCTGTCATTCTCTAACTGAACTTCCAACAATTTAATGTTCGGACTTTGATTTGATTTTATATTAGTTAATTTTAGGCCAAAATCTATTATATTCTTTTTTAGGTCTATAGCTGTAAGATTATTTGTTGAACCACCTTTACCTGTTGTAACAAAGTAGTTTTGATTTCCCTTAGGTAACCTAAACTCAATACTTAGTGTAGCATCATCCAAATCAGATATTAATATATTTTCATCCGAGTTAAGTGCAAAACTTGTCGTATAGTGTGCCATTCCCGTAACATTATCACTAGCCCAAGTACCACTAATTATATTCGCATTCTTATAACTAACATTATTCGTTGGCGTATTTGTACTAGCTACAAGTACATTCCCTTCTGGTATTGTTATCGTCCCTTTTGTGAATATACCATATACATTTCTTCCATTTGAGGATTCTGTTGCATGAGAATCCAATCTGGAATTCCCTTCTATTGTTATATTTCCAACACTGTTAATTCCTTTAATGTTCGATGTAGATAATGAACTACAATTCACATATACTTCAACAAATGAGTTATTGTATATGTTTATAAAACCACCCGAATATATGCCGTTAACTGAACTTATACTTGAACTTTCTGTAATAAGATTAACCTTTAAAGTTGCAGAATTTACTTCTATACCTTTTCCGGCATAAACGGCATTAATATCACCACTACCTTCAGAAATGGAATTATTTATATATGTAATTCTTTCTTGAATATTACCATTTATGGATATCTGACCATAGCTACTTTTTATATATTTTGCAGTTACAGCAGAATCTGCTACTGTAATATTATCTGTATTATTACTATTCTTTCCATCTGTATATATACCATCGCCACATGATACTATTGAATTCACAAGAGAAATACTAATATCATTATTTTTACTTTCTTGGCTACCATTTATTAAAGAATTAATACTAACTCCAACTGTAAGTTCAGAATCTTTTACTATAATTTTATTTGAAGAACTACTTGCAGCACTTCCTTTTGAATTAACATGTGAAATTAATGAACCATTTTCTATATTTACATTTGATTTTTCTATCGTTATATCATTAAGCACATTATCATAGCTATAATCTTTGCTATCGTTTCCAAATAAATTTTTGAAGCCCTCTTGGCCAGAAATTTTTAAAGTAATGTTAGAAATTTTTATTGTTTTATTTTTATCATTATCAATTTTTATTTCCATTCTACTATTTTTAATATAGCTTGCATTAATGGAAGATTTTTCCACACCTTCACCAGATATCTCTAATGCACAACCATTGTCACTCGTTATTGCTCCTATATTATTAGTTCCCAATGCAACAATACTAAGCTTACCGTTATTCAAAAATGATAACTCACCAGTAGTATTAATGTTATCAAGTTTTAAAGTCAAATTTTCCACATTCTTAATAGTAATTGTGTTACCAGTTTGAGTCTTATCACTTTGAATTATAGTTATTGTTCTATTGCTATAGGCAGAATAATCCATTGTCACTGCGCCCTTTGACAAATCGAATTTTTCTTTTATTATCGAGTAAGATTTAGTAAATTTCAAGTTAGCATCAGTAATACTTAATACATTGTTGTTCATTGTGGCACTTACAGTAACATTTTGTTGTCCTACTTGAGTTCCTGTAGCATTTTGGGCATTATTATTAGTACTTCCAGAAGCTTCAGCTAATGTAATATTCTCATCAGAAGTCCATTTATAATTGTTGGAAGCCAAAGTCCAACCTGAATTGGGTACAATTAAAACTTCTAATCTTTCTGGTTGATCTTGCATTAATATTCCATCATCTAATATTTCAATAGGACTAACATTTGATACCTGCTGTATATTATCAATACTTTTAGCTGAAGTTAATAATGCTGTTCCTTGCGTATTTTTAGCGACAGTATAAGTAATATTAGCACCATTTTTATCAGCTATATTTAAAACATAAGATCCATTATCTTCATCTACTGTAGAAACAAAACTTCTTATATTCATTCTTTCTAAATTAGAATCAACGTTAGATATTGAAGTATCTATACTAATCTTAAAATTAAACTCACTCACATTATATTCTTTAAAAGAACTATTATCTTTTGATAAACTCATACTTGAAACCATATTATTAGCATTATCAAATCTTAGGTTTACTAAATTACCACTCCAACTTTGATCCGAAACCGTTCCTATCGCTTTCTCTGAGTTAGACAAGGCTAATACTTTTGCAGTATCTCTAATGCTGACTGTCGCATTATTTCCACCAACAGCAAATGAATTAGATGAATATGCCTTAACAGAAGCATTTCCTTGTATTACGACATTAGAATTATCGGAACCAATTCCGCCACCTGTATTGTACGCCATAACTTGAGCAGAATCTTTTATAAATATATTTTTACTGCTTATTGCATAGTTACCGTCAGAATACGCCTCAACTATTGCATTACCTTCAACTGTCATTGATTCTGCACACGTATCCCCACCTATAGCACCCATGCCAGTGCCACGAGCAATAACATGAGCAGAACCAGAAATTGTCACATGTGCACTCATTGCAAGACCCCCGCCTATTGCGGAACTATCGAGCTGATTGATCGCTTTCACTGTAACTCCATCACCTATGTTAATATAACCCGCGCCCCATGCCCCGCCGCCAATGGCCGCACCGGAACGTCTTCCTATAGCTTCAAGTTCACCATTACCAAATATAGACACATCACCTGCCTGCCCACGTCCCCCGCCGATACCTGCACCATGTCCACCACCTGAAGCAAATATCTTACCTGTTTTTTGTTCTCCAGAAAAACCACTAATACCACTATAATTATCCGTATATATTATTACCTTAGCACCAGTATTCGTTTGTATACCTGCATAAGCACCAGAATCACTATTGTTTTCATGAACAGATGCATTAAATTTATTTTCCGTTCCTTCAAGAGTACGAATTGTTACTGTTGAACGTTCTCCAATATTAAATGCACTTTTATTACCACCTGTTTTTATATTAACTCCATAAGCTGTTTCGCCATCCAGGCCTCTTCCTAAATTCACAGTAACATTTATATCACTGGCAACATCTATATTGTTAGATGTTTGTCTTTCTTCCGATTGGTATACATACACTTCTTTTCCGTCGTAAAAACTGTCTATAATAGCCGGCTCTTTAGATAAGTCAAAATAACTAGACCTAACCTTCAAACCCAACAAGCTGATGTTGTCTACTTCACCATCAGTAACTCCACTTTTACTTACTTTAGAAATATTTTTCACTGCAACAATTCCCGCTTTATCTCCAGCTTTTATTTCTAATTCATCGTTAGTGTTATCTCCATTTATTGTCACCGCACTACCATCAACTGACCAACTATAACCATCAGATATGCTCCATCCAGTTCCTTCTATATTATCTAATTTCATATTTACGTTCATTGATTCTCCCGAACTCAAATCAGCCTTTTCTGAAAGTATTTTTACCAATTGTTGGCGTGTACCTTTCATAGTTGGGATGCTTGATCCGTCATACAATGTTGATACTTTAAATTTAAACGGACTAAGTTGGTCATCACGCTTCACTACTTTATATGAGCCTTCAGAGTAAATGTCAACTCCATAATTTTTATTACTATCACCTACAGATATGGCTATATGGCCATATCCGTCCTCTATTTTTTCTATTAATGTTCCGTTTTCATCCGTAATATATAATATTTCATTATTCGGTTTTAATGGATCATCATTCGGTTTTAATGGATCATCATCTTGTAAATCTACTATTAGTAAATTCATATTTGCGCCTTTAAAGGTTCCAGTTATTGCTTGATCTTTTTTGGCATAGGCATAAAACTTGCAATTTTCTCCTACTCTTATTTCTTTTCCTGCATAAATTGCATAACCGCCGCCGGTCTTCGCTGTTATAGTTGTGTTTTTGCCTATAGTAATTGAACCAGTACAATTTATAGCTCTACCATCAGATGGATATATTATATTCAAAACAGAATTTTCTCCAATTTTTAAATCCCCTTCATCAACAATATATTGAGCAGTTAAATTAAAATCACTAGGGAATGTAATATTTTTACCTGATATATAATCCTTCAAGTTTAATGCACTTTTATTATATTCAATATTGATAGATCCTTTAGCTTGTATGTAATTAGAAATAGACAATTTTTTAATGTTACCTATTTCTATATTTCCATCAGTCGCTTCAATAGAAGCAGCTGCAACTTGAGTATTTTCACCTGATATTTTTATATTTTTTTTTGCTTTCATCAAGTTTTGGGCTGAAACTTGAGCATTATCAGATATTTCAATACTACCACTATCAGAACGCAATTCAGATGAATTACCTTCAACAGTCAATTTCGCATTATCTTTTACAATTATATCATTAGCCGATATCACATGGTATCGTGTCCATCCAGCTTCATTCCTACAAAATTTCACTTCGGCGTCATTAGAAATAGTTAACGAATTAACAGACAACTCTTGATGCGACTCCACAACGGCGCTATCTTCTACTACCAAATCCGAAACCTTAATTCCCAAATCGCGCCCTGCACCTAGGAGGTGAGCGTTATCCGACACCGTCAACGAATACCGCTCGGCCTCCAAACCCTTTCCACCGCCGATCCCAAAATTTGCATTCGCATTCGCATTAACAGTCACATTTCCAGAAATGCTTAAATATGAACCCGCGTTCGCATCCCACAACTTCACCCCGGATCCATTCGTAAACGACCGCGCATCAAACACTCCACGGCCATAAATAGAAATCCCGTTAATTTTCCTTCCACTTACCCCAGGATTATCTTTCTCACCAATAAAATTAATAGTTCCATCTCCCGTATCCACTTCTAAAGTTGAATTTTCACCAATTTGCAAACCAGCACAACCAGATTTTACAGATTCAAACGTACTTGCATTGTCATCTCCTGATTCATTTTTTAGAACTATTTTCACATTTGAATCAGAACCAATAATAAATGCTTCGTCCGCTTTCACATTCACCCTGTCTAATTTTAAAGTAACGTTGGTATTGTCACCCACACGAACATAGTTACTTGTTGTATTTGCAACGTCGGATTGCTTTATATCAATAATCATGTCATTATGGTTACTTGTTATTATTGCATTTTCTTTAGACAAATCAATTTCTGTTAGCAAAACAGAAAAATCTTCAGTAAGAATGATTTCATGCGATAATCCCTCAGCACCGGACTTGTTAGCTTTACACGTTACTTGAACTGTAACATTCATTGCCGTATTATTTTCTGCTTGCAATTGTGCTTTCTGTGCATCTGAACTATCTACGACAATAGAAAACCCTTCTCCATTTTTTATGGACCAATTTATATCAGATATACTCCAACCAGACTCTGATATTACACCAGATTTATTCAAAGATAAATCTAAACTTTCACCAATTTTTACAACTTCGCTTGATGAACTTATAGATGATACTATTTTTTCAGTAGACAATGTTAGGCTAGGAACATTCATACCATTGGAATTTGAAGAATTTTCAAAAGTCGCAACATTGCTGGCTGCATCCTTTAAAATATAGTATTCATCACCAGAGCTAATATCTATACTATATGTTCCATCCGGCATTGAAACTAAAAAGCTTTTCAAATTACCATCAGTTTCAATCGTCCTATTGTTCCCGTCACGACCGTCCACATCTGATATATAAATTCCACTCGTTGATGGGATAATCTCTTTTAAATTTACATACAACAATGAACTGTTACTTTCATTATATTTACCAGAAATCGCGTTCCCATTTTTACTTAATACCGTAACATCACTTGCCGTAGATACCGAGATATCTCCTTGTATACCCGTACCATAATTTGTACGCACAACCAAATCACTTGTATCTTGTAAGCGAATCACAGAGGTACTTATTCCGTGACCACCATCACCATCCTTCGTATTCGCGGTTAAATCCCCACTATCTACCTTAACTTTAGCAGTCTCCGATATAGTAACTTCTCCTCCAGATATACCAAAACAACTATCGTCTGTTCCTCCAACCACGCGTAATGAGCCTTCTCCCATAATATTTAGTTTACCATTTTCATCCATGACAATACTACTCGCACTTTTTCCACTTTTTATATAATTTTCTCCTTTTAATATCAAATTTACAGTTGCATTCCTTATAGCCAACGGCAAAAACAAGGGAGAATCAGACGATACAGTTAAACCATCAATAGTAATATTATATTCTTTATTAGAACCATCAGTATTACCGTCTATGTCTATCTTATATTCTCCATTATTATTACCTGTTATTATAAAATCGCTAAGATTCTCTTCTTGTTCATCTGGTAATTTAATATTACCATCACTTATATCTAAAGTTGTCACACTCCCTTTAGTATTAGAATTGTCAACTGCAAATGTAAGCATATAACCAAAATTATTTACAACTATTACTAAACATAAAATAAAAGATATTATCTTATTTATGTTTTTAATATTATTTTCGCTAATATTCATAAACACAAAAATCGCCCCTATCCATCTGTTTTTGTTTATATTATATATGCGCACCACCTTTTTGTCAATATTGAAATAAAAAAAAAAAAAAAAACATATCACAATACTATGTAATATATCCTTGATCTTGCATTTATTCCCAAAACAATTCACGAACAACGTGAATTAATAAGATAAAAAACAATAGATATCCCGATCCAAAATTTGAGTACAAATAAAGTTACAAGTATTAAAATAATAATCCATAGATAAATTATCATAAGGACAACCAACTCTACGTATGTTTTACTGGATATTATTTGGCTTACAAAAATAAATTAATGAGAAACAAACTGAAAACTTTGAACAATATTAAAAATAAGATTCTTAAAAAAGCACTAAAATATAAGAGCTTATGTAGAGTCTTAGTGGTAAGTATAGCGTTAATCTTAATCAGAATACTTCTACTGTTTCCTTTTTATATTCTTTCAGATAACAATTTACCATTTTCTACCTCATGCATTTTTGGCATTTGCTGTTACTGCGTTAGTATATCAGAACAATATCAATAGAAAAATTTTACTGCAGTTGGTATTAATGTTTAAAAAATCAATATGTTATATAAGAAAAAACTGAAGATGCAGCAAAAATACATTAAAAAAGCAAAAAGTAAGCTAGAAAAAGAAAAATTATTTTATGAAAAAAGATATACATTATGTTTATAATACAAAGCAGTTAAGGATAAATCTAAAAATAGCAAGAAAAAATGCATTACTTACCCAAAATAGGGAAGTGTCCGAATTGGAAGTGTATAACAAAAAGAGATAAAAGGAAAAAAATCAAAATCCCCCAAAATTTAAAATGTAGAAAATAAAAACTAAAATTACCAATCTTACAGTGGTATTGCTATTTTTCTCTAGTTTTTCCATCCTTCTTTATTTTTTATCTATCATTACATGAGAACTCTCAGATTTTTTATCCATGTAGATATTGTGCCTTTTGGTACGCCATATTCGTTGCTTAATTGGGTTATTCCTTTCCCTGCTTTATTGTGCAGCTCTACTATATGCTGTTTGATTTTTTCCCATTATTTTAATCTCCTTTTTTATCTTTCATTTGTTCGACTTTTCGTGTACACTCTTCTATCTTATCACCAGTTCAATCTTTAACATTTCCTCGTCCCACTTAGAATCAAGCGCTAATTTATTGTCGGCTAAAATATACGCCCTTTTTTGCGTGTCCGTTAAGTGTTCCACCAAAATACAAGGAACTGTTTTTATATTTAATTTTTTCGCCGCTTCAACTCGCCCGTGTCCTGCTATTATCCCGTTGTTTTTATCAATTAAAACGGGATTTATAAAGCCAAACTCTTTAATGCTTGAAGCCAGCCGCGTTATTTGTTCGGGTGTGTGGATACGGGCATTTCTGGCATAAGGAATTAAATCCTCTATATCTTTTTGAAGTATATTTTTTGTTTTACTCATAATTTCTCCCTTCCAAAAAATCGTGTTTTTTGTT
>CADBQS010000103.1 GCA_902796915.1 uncultured Ruminococcus sp. | reverse complement strand
ATGAGGATGAGCAGTTTGAACTCAAAGCACAGATAAAACACATGAAGAAAGTAGTTGCTGAAGAGAAGGCTCATGAACTTAACGCCGATGGATTCTTAAAAATCGTGAGAAAATATTCAAATATCGAAGAGCTAACAACAGAGCTTTTACATGAGTTCATCGATAAAATTATTGTACATCATAAAGAGAAAGTCTTTGGAGAGACAATACAACGAGTTGAAATTTATTACAAGATGATAGGACAAGTGCAGATTCCGAAATTGAGTCGTTCAGAGAGAGACAGTTACAAAAAATCTTTTGGACGCACAAAAAAAGAGCAGATTGCCTGTTAAAACAATCTGACTCACCAAGCCCTAAATATTAAAAGTAGTTATAAGAAATCTCAAGTCCCTTATAACTACCCACACTGGTTGCGGGAGCAGGATTTGAACCTACGACCTTCGGGTTATGAGCCCGACGAGCTACCGAACTGCTCCATCCCGCGAAATTGATTACTTCAATAGTATACAACTTTATTTTTAATATGTCAACACTTTATTTATACAAATTAAGCCGAGTTGATTTATGAGATAACTGTGTACTTTTTAAATACGATTATATGATTTTAATGTTTTAAAAATTAATTTGACATTTTTTTATCAATATGATATAATAAAACTAATTTTATTAAAGGAGGAATAAAAATGGCAAATAATGCAAAATTGAAAGCACTTAAAGAACTATTCGAAGAGAATGACGATTTAAAGAATGCTTTTAAACCTATATTTGAAGGGTTAGAAAAAGTTAAGAAAGATATGCACGGAATTAAGAAAAAGGTGCTTATGCGAATTGATAATCCACAAAATATTAACCAATTGGAAAATATGTTAGAAATACTAAAAGATTTATTAAAAAAAATTGATGGTGTTAACATTGATGATACTTTGAAGGATTTAGCAAACAATTTAAAAGATTATGTTAAATATTTAATAGTCAAATATACTAAAATAAAAGAAGAATTGGAAGATTTGAAGGAGGCAACAGATGATGATGGCAAATTAAGCGAATATAAATCTAAAAAAATAATTTTGAGTTGTAAGAAAGATGAACTTGATCAATACAATACTGATGGATTGGAGAGTTACAAAGAAAAATTGGAGTCATATAATAGCAAAATTGAGAAGAAAATTAACTTTATTAAGAATTATATTGAGAATTGTGATGAAAATGAGAGTGAGCAAATTCAGGAGTCGGAAGAGAACGTCGCAGAGATCTTAGACGAAATAGAGGATGATCCCGCCGGTGAGGAGGCAGGATTTCTTACTAATTTATGGAAAAAATTACGTGGAAAATAGTAATGATGGTAAAAATGCCTGTTAGGCTACTTTAATAACGTTTTGTTTATGTATTATAATATTAAAAGATTATAAGTATTTGTATGTTTAGAAATTTAAAAAATAAAAAGAGCCAGAAATAAAAACATTATATTTCTGGTTTTTTACTTGCTACCATAAATGACCTTGATTTATAAATGAAAATTATGTAGAATATTATAAAAATTAAATTGGAGGAGGCTATCAAGTGAAAAAATTAGTGAATTCTCTTTTGTTTACTTTATTATTGACTTTATTGTTTAATGTAGTTGAACAAAACCTAATAAAAGCAGAAGATAAGAAACAGATAAATGTTGCTACAAATGCGGAATTTGGACCATTTGAATATAAAGATGGCAATGATATAGTTGGAATAGATATAGATATTGCTAAGTATATAGTAGATAAAATGGGGGCTGATATAAATATAATAGATATTTCATTTGACGCGTTGATATTAGAATTAAAAAATCATACATGTGATTTTGCAATAGCGGCAATGAGTAAGAACGATGAAAAAGAGAATAGCGTAGATTTCTCTGACCCATATTTTATAGCTAAGCAAGACGTAATATTACCGATTGATAGTGAGATAAAATCACCTGGAGAGCTAAACGGAAAGAGAATAGGCGTACATTTAGGAACTACCGGGGACTCTTATTGTACTAATAATTTTAAAGATTCTGAAATACATAGATATAAAAATGGTGCAGAGGCTGTAATGGACCTAGTAAACGGTAGGCTGGATGCGGTTGTGATTGACGATTTACCTGCAAGAATGCTTATAGAAAAAAATAATCGTTCAGTAAAAAAAATGGACGGGCATCTTTTCAAAGAGGAATACAGAATAGTTGTACCAAAAGGAGAGATAGAGTTACTATATCGAATTAACACGATTCTTACGGAAATGAAATCTACTGGAAAAATTGATGAAATAGTAGAAAAATACACAAAAGAAAGTAGTAAATCTAATAATTCATTAATAAATCAAATATATAACAACCTGATATATAAAGAAAGGTATATGGGAATAGTTCAAGGATTAATTACAACTCTTAAAATTACGGTTGTAGCCTTAATAATAGGATTAATATTGGGTGTTGCTACGGCTTTAATTAAGGTAAGTAAAGATAATAATTTATTAATGAAGTTTCTGAATATAATTGCTAATACATATTTATCAGTAATAAAGGGCACACCTATGGTAGTGCAGCTTTTCGTTATATATTATTTAATATTAGGTTCTAGTGGATTAGATAAAATATTAGTTGCAATGATTTCGTTTGGTATAAATTCAGGAGCTTATGTATCTGATATAATAAGAGCCGGAATACTTTCTGTTGATGTTGGACAAACTGAAGCAGGTAGGTCCTTAGGGCTTAATTCGCGTCAAACGATGATGAAGATAGTTTTTCCGCAAGCATTAAAGAATTCTATGCCAACTCTTTGTAATGAATTTATAAATTTACTTAAAGAAACATCCGTTGCAGGTTTTATAGGTATTATGGATTTATCTAAGGCAGGTGAAGTAATCAGAAGCCAGACGTATGAGCCGTTAGTACCATTATTAAGCGTAGCAATAATATATTTTTCTATAACTCAAAGCGTGGTATGGCTTATGTCTTTATTGGAAAGGAGGCTTCGTAAAAGTGATATGCGTTAAAAATCTAAAGAAAAGTTTTGAAAGCTCTCAAGGTACGATAGATGTGTTAAATGATATAACAACAAACGTGGATAAAGGTGAAAAAATCGCTATAATAGGCCCATCAGGAGCTGGAAAAAGTGTGTTTTTAAGATGCCTAAACGGTTTAGAAAAACCCACGAGTGGAGAAGTATTTTTTAATGGCCAATGTATAACAGAACCAGGTTGTGATATGAATATTATTAGGCGGCAAATAGGTATGGTGTTCCAACAGTTTAATCTGTTCCCTCATTTGACTATAAGGCAAAATATAACATTAGTACCTACAACATTAAAATTAAAAAGTAAAGACGAAGCCAACGAAATCGCAGAGTCACTACTTAAGAGAGTAGGCTTATTGAATAAAGCCGATTCGTATCCGGCACAGCTTTCCGGTGGACAAAAACAAAGAGTAGCGATAGTTAGGGCAATGGCTATGAATCCTAAAGTTATGTTGTTCGACGAGCCTACATCTGCATTAGATCCCGAAATGGTTGGGGAAGTGTTATCTGTTATGAAAGATTTAGCAAATGATGGAATGACGATGTTAGTAGTAACGCACGAAATGAGTTTTGCGAAAGAGGTTGCTACGAGGGTACTTTTCATGGAAAAGGGTAAAATTATATCTGATGATATACCAGAGCATTTATTTAATAAATCAGATAATGCAAGGGTAAGAGAATTTTTGTCAAAAATTTTATAAAATATGATTATATACTTAAAGGAGAATACATAATTGACGATTTTTAATAGTTTTTCAGAGCAAGATACTCATGATATAGGAGTAAAATTGGCTAAAAAATTAAAGGGAAAAGAAATAATAGCATTTTACGGTGGCATGGGTATGGGAAAGACAGCATTCGTTAGAGGAATAGCAGATTATTTTGGACTAGAAAATGAAGTGTCTAGTCCTACTTTTGCGATTGTAAATGAATATAAAGGTAATGTTACAATTTATCACTTCGATATGTACCGTATAAACGGAATAGAAGATTTAGAATCAACAGGATTTTATGATTATGTTGATAATGGTATAATGCTTATAGAATGGAGCGAAAACATAGAAAGTTTACTTCCTAAAGATATAATAAAAATTTTTATTGAGGTGGGAGAAAATGAAAACCATAGAAAGATTTTTATTGAAGGGATAGATATAAAATGAAAATATTAGCAGTAGATTCTTCGGCGAATACGGCATCAGTAGCGATTAATTCGGATGGTAATCTTGTTGGGGAATTTTTTATAAATGCAGGATTAACTCATAGCCAAACATTAATGCCTATTATAGAAAATTTGTGTATTCAAACAGGAATATTAATAAAAGACATAGATTTGTTTGCTGTAACGCATGGCCCGGGTTCATTTACGGGCTTAAGGATCGGAATTGCAACAATAAAAGGTATGGCAATAGCTCTTAATAAGCCATGCGTGGGAATATCTACATTAGAGGTAATGGCTTATAATGCAATTGGTTTAGAGGGAGTTATATGTTGCTGTATAGATGCAAGAAGAAATCAACTTTATAATGCTATTTTTGAACAAAAAGATGATAAAATAGTAAGATTAGTTCAAGATAGGGCTATAGATATAGAGGATTTAATGGTTGAGCTTAATAATTGCAATAAAAAAATAATTTATGTTGGCAATGGATCAGAAATGTGTTATAATATGGCGAAGAAGAATTTTCTTGGTATTAATTCTTATATTTTACCAGAAAGGGTGCGTGATTCGAGGGCTTCGGCTTTAGCTCAAATAGCTTATAATATGCATAAAGAAAATGTTTTAAATTATAGTGATGAATTAAAGCCAAGATATTTACGTATGTCGCAAGCAGAAAGAGAGGTGAAAAAGTGTAAAAATATAGTAAAAAGAGAGCAATAGTTAATTTATTAGTTTATTATTAAAATTTGAAAGGTGTTATATATGGATTTAAATCAGAAAATCTTGACAAGTGTTGTGGCTACAAGTGTTATTTTGCTTTCGACTATGGTTCCTTATGTATTTAGAGCAAATAAAAAAGCCAAAGATTTTGCCGGTCAGGTGAGCACGTTGAATACAGAAAAGAGAACGCTTGAAGCACGTGTAACCGAGTTGACTGACGAAAATACAACGCTTGGAGGACGTGTAACCGAGTTGACTGACGAAAATACAACGCTTGGAGAACGTGTAACCGCGTTGACTGAAGAAAAGGAAGGTCTTGCCGTTCAGGTGAGCGAGTTGACTGACAAAAATACAACGCTTGGAGAACGTTTAAACGCGTCGGATGCAAGAAATACGGCTCTTGCCGCTCGGTTGGAAGCGTTGACTGGAGAAAATATAGAGTTTGGAGAAAGTGTAAACGCGTTGAAGAAAGAAAAAGCAGGGTTTGAAAAGAGTTTAACCGCGTTGGATGCAAGCAATGCGGATCTTGCCGCTCGGTTGAAAGCGTTGACTGACGAAAATAAAACGCTTGGAGAAAGTTTAACCGCGTCGGATGCAAGCAATGCGGATCTTGCTGCTCGGTTGAAAGCGTTGACTGGAGAAAAGGAAGGTCTTGCCGGTCAGGTGAGAGAGTTGACTGGAGCAAAGGAAGGTCTTGCCGCTAAGTTGGAAGCGTTGATTGAAGAAAAGGAAGGTCTTGCCGGTCAGGTGAGAGAGTTGACTAGAGCAAAGGAAGGTCTTGCCGGTCAGGTGAGAGAGTTGACTGGAAAAAATGAAGGTCTTGAAAATAGTTTAAACGAGTCGAAAAAGAAGTACGATAGACTTTTTAATAATTGTAAGGAAGTCAGCGCTAAATATGGGAAAGCGACTGCCCAACTAGATAGGAAATTGACGGAGCTGAAGGAAGAGTGTATGTCGGAATTAAAGGCGGAATTCAAGGAAAAGGAGAACCAGTGGGCGGAGAGATTGCAGCGAACTGAAGAAGAGCTGAAAGAGT
>CADBQS010000102.1 GCA_902796915.1 uncultured Ruminococcus sp. | reverse complement strand
TCTTTTATCTTCATAAAACACTTTCCTTCTGTACTTTGGTGCAAATACTATATGATATTTGCAGTTCCATTTTGTATGTGCTAAACTATTACTATCATTCATTTGAATGTCCTCCTTTTGATGTCATTTTTCGTGCAGTTCTGAGCCGCACTTCTATTTTACAGCAAAAGGAGATTCTTTTTTCTAATCACGCTTAAGCTTTTACCCCCGGCACTGCCGGGGGTTTTAATTGCCAAAAAAAGAAGCCTTAAATTTAATTTAAAGCTTCTTTCAATACTTTCATATTATTTTCCATTGCGTTGATGTAAGAATCCTTATTTAATTCCCCGGAAACAGCAGGATCTAATGTATATATCTTTGCTCCTGTTTCCGCCGATATTGTTTTTGCAGCTGTATCTGGGTATTGAGGCTCCACAAATAACGCATTTATACCTGTATTTCTTACTATTTCAATAGTTTCAGTAATTTCCTTTGCACTCGGTTCACTTTCAGGCTCTCGACTTATAACTGCTGCTATGTTGAGGCCAAATTCCTCTGCAAAATATGGAAAAGCTTCATGAAATGTTATTATATCCTTATTCTTAACGTTATCTATCTCATTGTGCATCTGGGATTTTAGAGCTTCCAATTTTTTTACATAATTAAACATGTTTTCTTTATATTTATCAGCATTCTTTGGGTCAACTTCAGCTATTCCCTTATAAACATTTTCCACTTGTTTAATGTAATTACTTACAGACACCCATACATGTGGATTTTTATCGCTATGTTCATGTTCTTCTTCCTCTTCTTCATGATGATCATTATGCTCATCATTATCTATTAAGTCTATTCCTTCACTAGCATTTATAATATTTACATCTGGTAGCTCATTTATAACCTTGTCCATAAATGATTCCATTCCTGCTCCGTTAATTATAAACGCTGTCGAGCTTTCTATTTTCTTCATATCATCTGATTGTAATTGAAAATCATGTAAACATCCAGAATGATTCTGTGCCATATTCACAAGCTCTACATCATCTACTCCATCTACTATATTCATTGCTATTATGTACATTGGATAAAATGACGTAACAAACGTAGTTTTCTTAGTATCTACCTTCTGGCATCCGAACATACATAAGCAAAACATCAAAGCAGATATAGATTTTAATAATTTCTTCAAACAAATTCACCCCATAGAAATTCAAATATTTTTATAATCAATCAACTGATGTATAAAAATTAAAGCTTTTATAGCCTAAATTGTATATAAAATTATATTTTTTATCTCATTGCTGATTGTCATTTATACGATCAAAAATCTAATTTAGTAAGATATAATTATTTCAACAAATCATTTACTAAATTATTTATATTTGTATTTGAATTAATTTTATGAATATTATAAGCAACACCTTTTGATAATAAAGTAGGTTTCTCATAATTTTTCCAAATATTTCCTTCGTATTCCTGAAAAACATTAGCCACTCCAGAGGCATTCAGTGCATAAGCTTTAGACAACGCAGACCAAACTATTGCTTGGTCATTACCTATTGAAGGCTTTCCCCAGTATTTAACTTTAAATCCAATTTTGTTAAACCATTCCCAATATTCAAAAAGACTTCCACCTCTAGTTTGTTCAATAGCTTTAGACCCTATAGCACGAGCATATTGCCATGCGACCTTCTTTCCTTTCATTCCGCTATAAAAAACACCTCCATCTTTCGGTAATAAAAATTCTAATTTTTTACATCATTATATATTAAATCAACATCATTTGAAAATAAATTAACAAATAATTGTTCCGCAGCTTTTTCATCCATTTGTCCTTTAACTTTCTGCTTTAACTCACTCAAACCTATCTTAAAATTTATATTTACAAATTTCCATGTACTATTACCAACATAATCAGTAAACTTTCTTAAAAGGTCATGAGAAGAAAAAATCGGCATAGTTGGTAAATTATTTGTATCAAAAGACATAATAAGCACTTCCTTAAAATTTTTTAAATATATGATTTCTCATATTATTCAGGTACTGACTTTCAAGGCATATACTTTAAAATTAATTCGTCTTATGCTATTATATTTTAATCTCTTTATATATTCAAGTATTTTTATCTTACTTACCGTAATTTTAATTTATATTTTAATTACGTAAGAAATATAAATTATATAATAAATTTTAGAAAAGGAGAAATATTATGATATGCAATAATATATTAGAAGCTGTAGGGAATACTCCCATAATAAAATTACAAAAAATTGTACCATCAAATTGTGCAGAAATATTAGTTAAATTTGAAGCAGTAAATATTGGTGGCTCCATTAAAACCAGAGTTGCATTAAATATGATAAATGATGCGGAAAAGAAAGGAATTTTGAATAAAAACTCTATAATCGTAGAACCAACCAGTGGAAATCAAGGTATAGGGCTTGCGTTAGTTGGAGCAGTTAAGGGATATAAAACTATAATAATCATGCCGGATTCTGTTAGTGAAGAACGTCGAAAACTAATATGCCAATATGGAGCTGAACTTAAGTTAATACATGACAACGGCGATATTGGGCAATGTATTAATAAATGCTTACAGACTGCACTAGATATGCAAAAGGCTAATCCCAATGTTTACGTACCGCAACAATTTAAAAACATTAATAATACTATGGCCCATTACTCTCAAACAGCCAAAGAAATTTTAGCTCAAGTTGATGGCCCTATTCACGGATTCTGCTCTGGAATAGGTACTGGTGGTACGATAACAGGAATAGGTAAAGCATTAAGAGAAAAATATAAAGACATAGAAATTTGGGCAATAGAGCCAGAAAACGCAGCTATACTCTCCGGTAAAAAGGTTGGTACACACATGCAAATGGGTATTGGTGACGGGCTAATTCCTGATATATTAGACACTAATATATACAACGATATTTGCATTGTTTCTGATGAAGATGCAATTAATACAGCTAAATTACTTGCTAAAACAGAAGGGTTATTATGCGGAATAACAGGTGGAAGTAACGTTTTTTCAGCTCTAAAAATGGCAAAAAAATTGGGAGCCGGTAAACGTATTGTTACCATACTCCCAGATACTGGCGAAAGATATTTTTCTACACAACTATTTTGATTTTTTAAAAAAGTAATGCATATACTAAATTTACAAATAGTATATGCATTACTTCCTAATTACTCAAATAAAATTTTATTAAAACTTGTAATAGTTCATCTCTGTCTATTTTCCTTATCAAATTTCTTGAATTATTATACGTTGTTATATACGTCGGATCTTCAGATAATATGTAACCCACCATTTGATTTATGGGATTATATCCTTTTTCAGCCAAGGCATCATAAACAGTTGTAAGAATCCTTTTTATATTTGTTTCTCTATCATTACCTATAGAAAAAGTCATAGTTTGGTCGTACATAAACATTTCCCCTTTCAAATACTATTCATTATACATTAACTTTCATAATTTTGCAATAGTTGAAAAATAAATACAAATTATTACTAAAATTTACATCAAATCTTTAATTGCTTGTATTGCTAAAAAATACACATTTTTGCCAAATCCCGTTATTTGTCCAACACATACATCAGATATAACAGATTTATGCCTAAACTGTTCTCTTGAATATATATTCGACATATGTACTTCTACGAAAGGTAATCTTACAGCTGCAATTGCATCTCGAATTGCATAACTATAATGAGTTAATGCTCCGGCATTAATTATAACTCCATCAAATTGGCTTTTAGCATCATGTATTCTATCTATTATTGCACCTTCCCAATTAGATTGAAAAACTTCACACGAAAATCCCATATCATCAGCATAAGAAATAATCTGCAACTTTATGCTTTCTGCAGATTCTTCACCATATATACCCTTTTCTCTTATTCCTACCATATTTAAATTGGGTCCGAGTAACACTAATAAATTCTTTCTTCTCACTATATCACCCGCCTAATATTATTTCATCAAAAATTGAGATTTTAATTTTTGTTTTATTCTCTTTTCAAATTTTCTCTTCATTTTTAAATTTATACTTTTAGGTTCCCCTATCGGTTCTATTAGTATAGATTTTAATCCATAAATATTAGCTCCCAAAATATCTGTGAATATTTGGTCACCAACCATAACTACTTCTTCCTTATTTAATGATATTTTTCTTAATGCTTTTATTATTCCAAAGGGAGCTGGTTTTAAACCCACAGATACAAATGGTATCCCTACTTTTTCTGCAAATGGTTTTACTCTCTTTTTCAAATTATTTGATAATATTATAATTTTTATTCCATAATTTTTCAATTTTAATATCCAATCAGTTACACCTCTAAATGGAACCTGCGAACCATGTTCTGCAATTGTATCATCCACATCAAGTATAATACCTTTTATATTCATATCTCTTAATAAATCTATATTTATATCCATGACTCCATTAACGTACATACTTGGAACAAATAAACTCATTATGCTCGATTCTCCTTAATAACTCTATAAATTATTAAATTACAAATACAATAAAATTCGAGAGGCAACCAAAAAGAGCTACCTCTCAAATATAATATGATATACGCAGACTCTTAATTACTTCCACCTGCGTCTACGTGCATTTTCGGACTTAATCTTCCGTTCAACGGAGGGTTTTACATATGCTTCTCTTCTTCTAATTTCTCCCATAATTCCAGATTTAGCACAATCTCTTTTGAATTTTCTCATAACATTTTCAAAACTTTTTGATTGATTATTTGAATCTGAAAAATCTTCAGAATTTTTATTTAAATTACCAGAACCTTCAAACTGATTATTCTTTTCATTAGGTTCATTATTTGAACTTAAAAAACCTTCTGAACTATTGTTAATATTCTGTTTGCCATTCTGTTCTTTATTCATATCAGACATCTCTTTCCCTCCTATCACATTCAGGATATATGAAACAATTGATAATTGCACAATCAGAATTATACATTAAATAAGACAATTATGTCAAGAGGAATATTGATTTTTATCGATATTTTTTTACACAATTATTATTGCGAATATTAGGCTATTATGATAATATAATTTACTGTTGGGAATAATTATACGCATTAATAATTACAATATTTATTTTATTTAATGCACAAAAATTTTCTTAATATGTAAATTTTTTAGAGGTGACGAATTTAAATGTCAAAAAAGAAAATCGCGGTATTATTTGGAGGAGTATCATCAGAACATGAAGTATCTCAAATTTCAGCAAGTGCTATAATTAATAATTTAAATAGAGAGAAATATGATTTAATATTAATCGGCATTACAAAATCAGGTAAATGGTTTATTTTTAATGGTAATGTAGATGATATTAAAAACGGTAAATGGGAAAATGATAAGGATAATAAAAAAGCTTTCATCTCTCCTGATACAAATACTCATGGAATAGTAATATTAGAAGATGGTAAATATAATATTATACAAATTGACGCAGTTATACCTGCACTTCATGGTAAGAATGGTGAAGACGGTACAATTCAAGGATTATTTCAGTTAGCTAATATACCATTTGTAGGTTGTGATACAGTTTCATCTGCCGCATGTATGGATAAAGTTATAACAAACACTATGCTATCCTATAATTGTATAAATAAGGCTAAATTTTATTGGTTTTATTCACAAGATTTCAACAGTAAGCCTCAATATTACATAGATGAAATTGATTCATATTTTAATTTTTATCCTCTGTTCGTAAAACCGGCAAATGCAGGTTCATCTGTTGGTGTAAATAAGGTTGAAAATAAAGATGAATTAATGGAAGCAATTAATATTGCTATAAAAGAAGACAGTAAAATTTTAATTGAAAAAGGCATTTTAGGACAAGAAGTTGAATGTGCTGTGCTTGGTAACAGAAATCCTATTGCATCTGTAATTGGTGAGATAGCAGCATCAAGTAGCTTCTATGATTATAATGATAAATATATAAATGGTACTTCTAAACTATATATCCCTGCTCACATACCCGAAAATGTATCTGATGAAATACGTACTACGGCAATAAAAGCATATAATATAATGGGCTGCGAGGGACTTTCAAGAATTGATTTCTTTGTAGAAAGAGATACAAATAGAGTATTTCTAAATGAGATAAACACTTTCCCAGGATTTACACCAATAAGTATGTATCCAAAATTAATGGAGCAAATAGGATACAGCTTCTCTTCCCTCTTAGATGAACTTATAGAATTAGCAATAGAAAAGAATAAATAATTCATATCATGAAAGGATGTTTTCCGTGTATAATAAACCAATCGGGATATTTGATTCCGGCTTGGGGGGGCTTACTGCTTTAAAGGAAATTGTTAAATTAATGCCTAATGAAAATATAGTATATTTCGGTGATACAAGTAGAGTTCCTTATGGCAGTAAAAGCAGAGAAACTATTTTAAATTATTCTATGCAAGATATTTCTTTTCTTAAATCTATGAATGTTAAAATTATTGTAGCTGCTTGTGGAACTGTAAGCTCTATGTTAAATGAAATATCAAATAATTATAATACCCTTTTTACTGGCGTTCTAGAACCAACATGTCAAGCTGCGTTAAGGGCATCAGATAATCATAAAATTGGCGTAATTGGTACCACTGCCACAATAAAAAGTAATTCATATAAAAAATTAATAAATAAATTAGATTCTAGTTACACAGTATATCAAGTTGACTGTCCATTATTTGTACCTATGATTGAATACGGAATTATTAATTCAGATGATGTGTTAGTTAAAGAAACTGTCAAAAGACATCTTCACAGCTTTATCAATACTGGTATTGATACACTAATTCTTGGATGTACTCATTATCCTATTATAAGTGAAGCAATACAAAATGAAATTGGGCAAAACGTAAAGTTAATAGATTCCGGTAAAGAAACTGCGAGGTTCGTTTATAATTTATTAAAAGATAATAATATTTTATCTCATAAATCAGAAATAGGACAAAAACATTTCTTTGTAAGCGATTCAACGGAAAATTTCTCTCGTATTGCCAATATATTTTTGGGAGAAAATTTTAAATTAGATGTGAAAAAAATAGATATTAATCAATATAGTATATGAGGGGATTTTCAGTATGAAAAATAATTACCTTATTTCTATTGTAGGAAGTCAGATTATAGATTCTGAGGAAAATCAAATTAGTATGTCTACTCTTGGTTCATATTATAAAAAAGGTGATAACATATATATTTTTTATAAAGAGCACGATTCTAATATATCTAAAAAACCTATTACTTCTGTTTTGAAAGTCGAAGGAAACAATAAGGCTACTTTAATCAAGTATGGTAAGCAACAGTCAAGGTTAATACTTGAAGAAAATTGTAGGCATATATGTAATTACGATACAGGCTTTGGTGCCTTAATGATAGGAGTATTTACAAATAAAATAAATTCCAATTTAGATGATAGCGGTGGTAGTTTAAGTATAAAATACTCATTGGATATAAATTCTACTTTAACCAGTATAAATAAAATACATATAAATATAAGGGAGAATAAAACATAAGATGTCTAAAGTAATGATTAATTTAATAAATGACTTAAAAGCTTCAATTATGGATTCTATTAATAAGGCCATAGAAAACGGCGATCTAATTAATAATAAAGTAGAAAATTTTAATATAGAAATTCCGGCAGACAGAAGTCATGGAGATTTAGCTAGCAACGTTGCCATGACTTGTGCTAAAAGCTTTAGGACTTCTCCTCGCAAAATAGCTGATTTAATCGTGAATAATATAAAATATCCTAAAAATTTTATAGAAAAGATTGAAGTTGCCGGTCCTGGATTTATTAATTTTTTTCTTAACCAAAACTTTTATACCAATGTTTTAAATGAAATAAGAGATTTAAAAGAAAATTATGGTAAATGTAATTTTGGTAAAGGAAAAAAGGTTATGCTGGAATTTGTTTCTGCTAATCCAACAGGACCTATGCATCTTGGTAATGCTCGCGGCGGAGCACTTGGAGATTGCCTTGCTTCTATATTACAAACTGCTGGATATAACGTTTGGCGTGAATTTTACGTTAATGATGCGGGAAATCAAATTGAAAAATTCGGGCTTTCTTTAGATGTAAGATACCAACAAATTTGGAAAGGTGAAGAATCTATAGCTTTTCCTGAAGATGGCTATCAAGGAGACGATATTAAAGATTTAGCACAAAAATTTTCTGATATATACGGTAATTCATATTTAGATAAATCTCAAGATGAGCGTAGAAAAGCCCTCGTAGATTTCGCATTACCTATGAACATAAACAAAATGAAAAAAGATATGGATAAATATAATATAAAATACGATATGTGGTTTCATGAAAGTAGCTTATACGAAAGCAACGAGGTTTTTGACGTAGTTAATGAAATTAAAAGTAAAGGGTTAACATATGAACTAGATGGGGCTACATGGTATAAGGCTACCGATTTTGGAGCCGAAAAAGATGAGGTTTTAATCAGAAAAAACGGTAATCCAACTTACTTTGCTTCAGATATTGCATATCATAAAAATAAATTTTTAAAACGTAATTTTGATTTATGTATTGATTTATGGGGTGCAGATCATCATGGTCATGTAGCGAGAATGAAAAATGCTATGGAAGTTCTTGGAATTGACAGTAATAGATTAGAAATTTTACTTTTTCAATTTGTAAGACTTGTTAAAGACGGCGAAATAGTTAAAATGAGTAAACGTACCGGCAAGGCTATCCAGCTCTCCGATTTATTGGATGAAGTGAATTCTGATGCAGCAAGATTTATTTTTAATATGAAAGAGGCTAATTCAAGAATGGATTTCGACCTTGATTTAGCTGTTAAGCAAGATTCACAAAATCCTGTTTATTACGTACAATATGCTCATGCGAGGATATGCAGTATATTTAAATCTTTGTCGCAATCTGAAAAGGACAGCTTTGATAACTCTAATATTGATTTATCCATTTTATCTAGCAAAGAGGAAACTGATTTGATTTTTTATTTATCTACTTACACAAATGAAATAATACAGGCCGCAATCGACTATGATCCTACTAAAATTACTCGTTACGTAATATCTATTGCTACTTTATTTCATAAATTTTATAATTTACATCGTGTTCACTGCGAAGACGTAAATATAATGAATGCAAGGCTATATTTATGTGATTGTGTACGAATCGTGATAAAAAATATTTTAGATATGTTTAAAATTTCTTCTCCTGAAACTATGTAATATATTAAAGACACCATTAAAATTGGTGTCTTTAATGTATTTAAATATTTATTTGCTAAATTTCTTTTCAAACCATCTTACTATTTTTCCGCCAGCCTTAACACCAAGGGCCCCACCAAAAATTTCACCAGCTGCACCCGAAACGATGGCACCCGTAGCATAAGCACCTCTACCAACCTTGCTCTCACATTTGTCAATACCCGTTAAAGCAGCGACACCATTACTAGCCGCAAGCCCCGCAGATGCACCAATTGAACAACCAATAATACCCCCAATTATTTTTCCAGTTAGTTCAGCATCTGATCCCGCTCCAACAACTTCTTTCAAATCATCTTCTGTTAATTCTACTTTTTCACCTTTTGTTTGAACTTTTTCAAATTTTTCTTTAATTTTATTTAATAATTTTCCTACTGTAGTTAATTCTTCGTCCGAAATTTCAACTCCCTTGTCCCCAAATAATTTCTTTGCCTCTTCCATTGTTTCCTTATTCACCAATTCTTTGATGAATTCTTGGTCTTTCATTAATGTTTCAAATTTCTTGTTTAACATTTTTACTCTCTCCTTTAAAATATAAATTCCATACATCCTTGTTTTGTGTGCATAAATATTATACCCCCCCCGAAAATTTTGTCAATACATTATAACAAATTTGTATTTTATATAATAAAAATCTACATTAAACTTTATTTGCGTATTTTTTGTTGACTTAGCATCTATTTTGTGATATTATATTATAAATAATAAAGAAGAGGTGTTTATTTTGTCTAAAACTCAAACAATTCCACTCGAATTTAATGATGTAGATTTTAACGATAAATTTTTTAATGTTGAAAATCTCAACTTACTTAAATCATGTATTTCTAAAGCGCAACACGTCGATAAAGGCGCATACGAATTTTTATCATTAAATTTAAATAATGAAATCGATTATTTTCTAGGCTCTGGGGATAATGAAAATGAATTATCAAGAAAATTTTTTATAAAAAAATTAATTGATGCATGTGAACAATACGGATATCTTAAAGGTAAATCAAAAAAATTTCTTAAAACAGTTAACTCTCTTAAACAAAAATTTATAAATATTAAAGACGGTAAACCAAACGAACCTGATAAAAAAGATAAAGACGTAGATAAAAATGAAGATGAAAACTTATAATATAGATATAAAAATATTTATATGCTCTTTAAATATCCACAAAATGTAGAATAAATAAATTTCTATTGACAAACTATAAAATACAACATATAATATATTTGTTGTATTTCGAGGCGTAGCTCAGTTTGGTAGAGTGCCTGGTTTGGGACCAGGATGCCGCAGGTTCAAGTCCTGTCGCCTCGACCATTGAATAGGATTCTATTAATAAGCATCCCCCAGCCTAGCTGGGGGTATTTCTTTAACGGGCGAAGCCCTGTACTACTAGCCGCCTCTAAAGGAGGCTGATAC
>CADBQS010000101.1 GCA_902796915.1 uncultured Ruminococcus sp. | reverse complement strand
GAAAACAAGTATGTTTGCCAGTATTTTTTGAGTAGTCTTTTTCGCTCGTTTATTCCTAAGCTGGCACTGGATAAAATTTTATCAATTCGTTTTCTAAACTCTAAATTAATTCCCAAAGCATGAGAAATATCATTTTTACGAACATAAAAAGTACGCAAGGCTTCGCATTTTTGCAAGTATAAATCATCTTGCATATTTGTGTGATTTTTTAAATCATACAGTAATTTTTCTATTAGTTCTTGATTATTCATGGTTTCACCTCGATTTTGTTCATAAAAAAACCACTAACCTTTCTGTTAATGGTTTTCTTTGAACTCTTATTTTGTTTTATATAGCCAACTAAATAACTTCTCAAAAACATTTTTACTATTAGCAGAGCTATACATATGAAGTTGTTTATAATCATCGCCAGAAATAAATGTTGATAAAGCTTGAAATTCTGTTAGCTTTTTTAAATTGCTTAATGCCGATATGTCTGATACTGGGTTCTGACTTATATTGAGTATTCTCAAATCTTTTAATGAACTTAAAGGTGATATATCTTCAACTTTATTACACTGTATACTCAAAAAAGACAAATTCGCTAATCTAGATAATGGTTTCAAATCAACAACTATATTACAAGCTAAATCCAAAAATTCTAATTTTTCCAAATTCGATAAAGGTGATGTATCGATAATTTTATTACGGCGTAATGTTATTTTCTGCAAATTAACTAATTTAGATAAAGGAGATAAGTCACTTACCAACCCGCTAGTTAAACAAAAACTATATAAATTATTCAAATATTGAACACCTGAAATACTTGAAACTTTAGAAAGGTCATTCATCCCTTCATGCTTATATATTTGTATACAATTTAATTCATCTTGAGTAACAACTTCATATATAGATGGCTTATTTAAAATTTTTGCAATTTCCTGAGCAATTAATTGGTCAGGAAAAATTTCCTTAATCTCTTTTGGTTTGTCAAGATTGTCAGCAAAGACAGTTGTTAGATTTAGTATAAAAACAAAAATAAATAAAAAATTCAAAATTTTCTTCCAATTCATATAAATTTAATCTCCTTAATAAAAATGACTAATACAAATCAGACTATGGAAGATCTATTAGATAGTAAACAGTTGGGTCTTTGTAGATTGGATCTTTCAAAACAGCGTTTTTATCGCCAACCCTAAGCAACCGCACTCTCCCAGGATCTTCATTTATTAATGTGGCTGCCCACATTGTTTCTGGTTCTATTTTACTAGTATATGGTCCTACATTTTTAACTACGATTCCAGAAACACCACATTTAGCAGTCCACTGACCAAGATACCACCTTATGTAGTGATAATCATATCCATCTGGTATAATATTAGATACACCACCAATTACTCGCAAACCTAATATTAACTTCTTATCAGTTACAATATCTGTCCGTTCTATAAAATTTATAATATCTTCTTCTTTGGACGTTTCTGAATAATTATTAATTTTCTTACATTCCTTCATAGCATTTAAATATTTGCATGTAGCTGTTTTCATTTGTTCAATTGTATAGCTATGGTTGTCTGGTATTCCGGGTGGATTACATTCAGCAATCATATGGCTTATAGGGTTGATAGCCCAAGACCAACAATTATATAATGTTTCTTTATCAGACTGAGGTATAACATCTGCACGATCAGTGACAGCCTCTCTATATTCGTCCTCGCTTTCATTATTAGAAAACTCATTAGACTTTTCTATTCCTTCAAGTGGCCCGTCCTGCTTGAAGTCATGAGCTTGATGTTTCGGCTTTCCTCCAGTAATTGGTATAGGTTCTGGTTGCAGTGCACGATACACTAAGTACCCCGCCACAATACTAGCAATGGTAGCAATCGTTGCTCCGGGATGATCTTCAATAACTTTTTTTATTGCATTAACAATATCTTTAAATGAAATTTCAAAATACATAATTATCACCCCTTACTTTTTTATATATTTTTCCACCATGACACGGACTACAGATTCAACAACGTTGTAAGCAGTTGCTTCTTTAGGCCATGAAATTTCTACAAACTCTTTTAAATTGTCTTTATTAAAAATTTTTACTTTCTCATCACTTTTATAACCTTGTAATTTGTCTGTAGCTTTCAAAGCTAAAAGATTTTTGTACACACTAGAATCATCTCTTGCTTTCTTAGGAAGGCTTTGCTCTAATTCTTTTTTGGTCCTTTTTCTCCTAATTTTATCAATTTCTATATTATCCTTAGCAAATTTTTTAGTTTCAATTTGCTTTTCTATAGTTTTTTCTGAAGTATTCCTTTTTTTAATTTTAGGTGGTGTTTCTCCCGGAATCACCTTAGGATTAGCCTTAGCAAGCTTTGCCAACGCTTTTGCAAACTTTGGAATAGGTGGCATATATTCATCAACTCCTTTACTTATCTAATTCTGTTAATTCATCTAAAATTTTAGAAAGTTCACGCTCAGGTTTTAATCTTGGCTTTAAGGTCTTGCTAAATTCTTCATCTGCAACAATACACGGCCAATTATATAGTTCTGGATTAGGATTTTTATAAACATCTTTTTTCGTGTTGTTATCTGATAAAAATAATATGTTCCAATCAGAATTGACTTTTATGTAAATAATATTCAAAGGCTCGCGAGTCAGAATCTTTAATATTTTATTCATTAATGTCTGTTTGTTTCCAACTCCGAGTAAATACACGTCATCTTCTACATTATTTTCATCTAACATCGAGTAAAAACTAAATTTTAATTTATATTTTTCTTTCTTTAAAGCCTCTTGAGCTTTGCCTTTATCTTGTTTATATACTATCGCCTTACTACCATCAGCAAGTTCCAAATAAAAGAATTTTTGCTTTATTATACGCAAGGCATCTTTTGTAAAATAAATCACTTAATCACCTCGTTTTTGCTGAATTTTCACAAAAGTTAATATATTTGATAACATTATAATTATACCATAAATTTCATAAAATGTCTAATTATATCGAATGCTGAATAACACCAAAATGAGAAATTATACCTATTTCGTTTCGGCATGTAAAAATTTTTTCTGATAGAATGGACAAATTTCCGAGTGAATACACTTGTCTTTTTTTCGCCCTAAAGGTTCGTCAATAATATCAAATATTGTACAATCTAAACCTTTGGCGAGTTTTTGAAGTATGGGTATCGTTGGTATTCCTTTGTCCATTTCGTAGAAACTTACTCTTGCCGGTAATATTCCGCTGTCCTCTGCGACTTTTGCAACAGTTTTGTCTGCTATTTTGCGAAGCTCTTTTAATTTTTCTCCGATTGTCATGTGTTCACCTCAATGTGTTTTATTCATTTTATTATATCATTATTTTTGGGCTTGTCAATTATTTAATTAATTCGATTTCGTATTTATTAATTATTTAGTTTATAAATTTAGTTTGTTTTTTAGGGGTACAGAGTAGGTTTACTTGTTCTTATTATAGCTTAAAATAGGGGGTACACCTTGATTTTAAGCCAAAATATTTTTTAAAAAGTATTGACAAGAATAAAAAGCCAGTGTATCATATTAAATATAGTGATTGACAATTATTAATCTATTAATGAATAATAATTACATCAAATAATTAATTAAGAGGTGATACAATATAAGATTTTTAATTGCATTGTTTGCCGTTCCTATATTAGCGTTTACAAAG
>CADBQS010000100.1 GCA_902796915.1 uncultured Ruminococcus sp. | reverse complement strand
TGTCAAAAAGTAAAGACGACTTTATTTTAAATTAAAGTAATACTTATGGGGGCGAGCCGTATTTCAAACGGTTTTGCTCCTACTACTTTCATTATATGCTTCGTGACCTTAAAAGTCAACACATTAATATAATATTCTTTCTGTGAAAAAATATTCATAGAAAGATTTTTTATTTTAAATACCTAAAATTTTATATACAAACCCGACATATCTCTATACATATAAATATAATTTCAATTTAACAGCATGAAAATATATTCTAAAAGCAGATTTTGTTTTTTTGATATTTATAAAATTTGTTAAATTATGTATAATAAAATTATATTGATATTACTATCAAATATTTATATCTAAAAGGAGAGCTAGTATATGAAAAAAATTATATCAATGTTTTTAGCTGGGATGTTCTGTATATTTGGCAGCTTAGGAAACGTCTTTGCAGGAGGGGTCAACAAAGAGGAAACTTTATCTGACGGTACAAAATTAATTTACATATCTACCGATAGAATACCTGAAGTTATAGAGCAATACAGGCAACAGCTATTAATGTTAAAAGCAGAAAGATATAGCACAACTAAAGACTTAACAATTAAAGGCGTATCTTTAGCTGCTACGGCATGTGGATGGTTTTTATCATCAAAATTAGAACAAAATTATCCGAATTGGTGTTTGGCTGGAAAAATATCATCGTGTATTTTAGGCTTTATTGGATTTTTATTTCCTGATTACCATGAGCACAATTTAATAATGCAGTATGGATGTAGAAACTCTATAGCAGCACGTTACACAGAACCAGAAAAAGACTATCTTTTTTACTGGGGACCAGAACACAATCATCGAGGACTGGCATATACTGTAGGCGACCTAGAAACACTTTATAACGGTAAAAATGAATATAAGTATCCACCTGAAGGTCGTGACAGCGGAGCCGTTATAGTTATTAGACCAAAATCCAAGTGGTATAAAGAAGGGGATGTTAATACTAGATATTTCTTAAGTGGTGTATATACGCAGTTAGACATGGGTCCTGATTCAAAACTTTTTGGAGGCGGTGGTGGTCGCCAGATTTTGCTTAATCATATAAAAGATGGTCGTTAAATTTTAAAAGGAGAAACAATATAATATGAAAATTAAAATAAGCAAAATAATAAGTTTAATTTTAAGTCTAAACATACCATTTATTATGTGTGAAAGTGTTTTTGCCGGAAAAGGTGATCCCTTACAAATGCATAAAGATTACACCAGTTTAATACGAAAAGAATTTGAATGGACAGAACAAGATAAACAAAATTCAGATTATCCTGTTATGTGTAAAATAGAGCCAAAATTTATATTTGGCTTTTCTGACGATTACAGAACCGTTAGAGCTTATAATATTCCTCATTTAGTAAACAATAAAACCTATGAAGGTAGTGATAATCGTAATACTGGCTTTTTTAGAACTTATGCTAAAGCTATGATGGATGCCAAAAAAGAAATGGATGAAGCCAATAGACTAGAAAAACTGACTAAAGAAGTAGCAGCTAAATATATCACGGAAAAAATAACTAAAATTTGTAAAGATAATTCATACGATAAAGAAATTGCCAAATTTTTAGGTACGGATGATAAAACCGCAGTAAATAGTTTTATAGCATCATTAATAATTTCTTCAAATAGCAAATGTTTGGGCGCCATTGTAGGAACAAGTTGTCTTGCACTTAATGCTTTTAATTTTTTGCAACCTATTTTTCTTCCCACTTTAGTTGTAGCACCAGGCGTAGGAATTGCTATAACAGTAGCACATAATCTTTTAAATATTGCTCGTATTGCAACAACATCAGGATCAATTAATACAGAAAGAGTTGCAAATTATGCACTTGGATTAAGTCAGATAAATTATTTATTATTAAATGAACAAAACCGCGTTTTAGACAGCAATTTATTAGTTACAGCAGTTGATGAAAGACCATTTCACGCTTCATTTATATGGAATTCTTACCCCGGAAGAAGAAATGATGGTGCATGGGGGGATTTTGTTAAAATAGGAGGATTAAAATGCGCTCCTATTGCTAGAAATTATCAAAATGGTAAAGTTTTGCCTGAATATTTAGAAATATTCCAAAAAATAACTCAAGATGGAAATATAAATTTTGAGCGTATAAAAATGATACTTAATGGTCAAGGAACTTTGTCGCAATCAATTCAACTCCAAAATACGCATACACCAATAATTGAAGAGATAGACGAGAAGTAAAATTTTATATTTTCTGAAAATTAAAAAGTAATCTTCCTATGATGAAATACTCATAGGAAGATATTTACTTTATAGCGATAACTTTTTCTAAAATATCATAAATATAGTTACTCCCACGAGCCAATAATATGCCAGTTAAAACGTTCCCTATATACTTTACATCTGACTTCAAATTAAAATATGCTGGTAAATCTATCTTATAAGCTACAGCTACAACAATTCCCAAAATTATACTTAAAAACATTTGCCAAGAAAAGTTTTCTTGTACGAAAAATTGATTTATGTAGGTGATAATTGATTCAATCAAGATTGCAAAAGTTATAATTTCAAAGTTTTTACTTTTCATATATTAACCTCCGTAATGAAAGCATCTGTAAATCC
>CADBQS010000099.1 GCA_902796915.1 uncultured Ruminococcus sp. | reverse complement strand
TAAAAAGAGCCACTTGTGGCTTGCCAGTACTATTAGGGCTTTGCCCGAAAATGAAATACCACCCGTTTTACGGGTGGATATTTATTGATAAAATAATTATTTTTACTTTTTAAGCTTCTCAACAATGCTATTAGCACATTTATATATATTTCCACCGCCCATAGTTAATACTAGATCACCTTGAGATACATTTTTAATGATATAATCTGTAATTTCCTCAAAGGTTTTTAAATAAATACCATTAGGAATCTTAGCAACTAAATCCTCAGCATATATATTATATGTGTTAATTTCACGCACAGGTAAAATTTCAGAAACTATTACTCTGTCAGCCATAGAAAGTGCTTTTGCAAAATCATCTAAAAACATAAATGTTCTGGAAAAAGTATGAGGCTGGAATATTGCCCACACACGTTTAAATCCCATCTTCATTGCTGTATTAATGGTATTCGATATTTCAGTAGGATGATGTGCAAAATCATCTGCAACTACGATATTATTTTGATTATAAAGTATCTCGAATCTTCTATGCACTCCTGAGAATGAATGTAAAGCATTTGCTATATCATTTTCACTGACGCCTAATTGATATGCAGCCACAGCAGCAGCCACAGCATTATAAATATTATGTTTACCAGGAATACTCAAATTTATTTTACATATTAATTCTTCACCTTTAAATAAATCAAAAGAAGCAAATTGCCAATCATTAAGGACTATATTCCTAGCGGAAAAATCATTTTTTTCTAATATGCCGTAAGTGATTTTGTTAACTTCTGTGCCATTAATTGATTCAAGAGCCATTTTATCGTCGCCATTAACAATGACAATATCTTTAGTTTGAGACGCAAATCTATTAAATGATTTTTTAATATTATCAAAGCTTTTAAAATAATCTAAGTGGTCGGGCTCAACATTTTGTATGATTGAAATTCTCGGATGTAATTTTAAAAAGCTATCAACATATTCGCAAGCCTCACAAACCATTATATCTGATTCGCCAACACAACCATTACTACCAATAGAAGGTAACGTACCTCCAATAACCGCTGAAGGGTCTTTCTCTGAATTTATAAGAATATGAGTTAACATTGAAGTAGTTGTTGTTTTACCATGCGTACCAGCAATAGCAATTGAATTTTTATATTTATCTACTATTATTCCAAGCATAGTACTTCTTTCTATTGTTGGAATACCGTGGTCCCTTGCATATATTATTTCAGGATTGGAATCTTTTATTGCCGCGGAATATACAATCAAATCAGAACCAATAGTGTTTTCACCTTTATGTTGATTGAATACTTTTATTCCCAATTTACGTACTTTTTCAAGAGTATCTGATTCGTAATTATCGGAACCAGAAACATTAAATCCTTTGCTATGTAATATACTAGCTAAAGGAAACATTCCTGAACCGCCAATACCGATAAAGTATATATTTTTTATGTTATCTAAATTATCTATAATATTACTCAATGGTATACATCTCCTACTATTTTCTGTGAATATTTTTATGATAATGTTTTAATTTTCTTTTTGATGGATTTGAATCATATCCAGAATGGGCGTGCGAATTAGAACTATTTGAAATTTTTCTGTTTCCTAATATAACTAAAAATATTATTATAATACCAGTGAATATTAAAATCCAAGAAATTATTCCCTTAATTATGTCTACAGAATGTCCCTCTGATTGAATGTTTTTCTCTAACGTATTCTCATGAGAAGTAATTTCTTCGGGTAGAACTTCTGGTAGTACAATTTTGTTTTGAGAATCATTATTATTTTCTTTGATACTATTTTCATCTTTTTTTTCTGTGGTTTTAGTAGTTGCCTTAGAGATATCGGTTTTAACTACATTTTTTGATTTGTTTTTTGTAACTTTCTTTTTAACTGTTTCTTTTGGTTTTTCTTGATCTAAATCGTTATTACCTGAATTTTCTTGATTATTAGAGTTATTATTTGAATCATTGTTAGAATTATTGTTGCTATCATTATTGTTAACTGTTTGATTTGGTGAATTATTTTCTTGATTTTGCTGTGTATTTGAATTGCCTATCTGATTATTATTAATGTCAGAAGTTTCTTCAAGAGAAAATACAGAAGTAAAACTAAATGAAAAAAAGGTTATAAAAATAGCGAAAAAAGCAAAAACTTTTTTATAATTTAAGATTATCTTCAAAGTAGTCCCTCCATAATGTTCTCTATAAAGCCACTTACATTATAACACTATACGACTTTAAATCAATAATAAATTAAAAATTATTACATTCTGATACAATAGTCATTTCCCATAAAATGTATTGAAATGTATATTAAGTTATCCTGTTTAAATTCATATTTCATAAATGTAGAATTATCACCAAAAGCTATATGACGAATATTTTTTTCCACAATAACAAAACCAGATAAAAGTAATAAAATTAAAAATGTAGATAACATCGAAACAAAGAAATACTTTTTACTTTCTTTTAAAATTTTCATATATATCTCCTAATTTTTTAAACTATTTAATAATTCAGATAAAACATCTCCGAGCATTTCACCCGTATATAATGCTTCATCTAAAGTATTTGCATCACTTCCTACCTCTATAAGAACGGAGCCGTGAGATAAATTCATATTATATTTGAAATTTCCAAAATGCATAGGCCTTGTTATTCCAGGAAACATTGTTTCTGCTTTTTGTTGTATTCTTAAAGCAAATCTTAAATTTTTCTCCCAATCCGGAAACCCACTTGATTTATCTAAACCGCATCCTGCAATTACCATAATTTGAGCTGCCTTTTTGCCGTTAATTTTAAATGTAGGCTTTACTTTACCGGTACTTTTATCGCCTAAACTATCGCGATGTATATCCAAAACAACTTGAATAGAAGGGAATTTTTCGAGATTATTTTTTATAGTTTTTGCAGAGCGTGAATATGAACCATTATATGTTGGCACATCGTGATATGTTATATCATGTATGGTGTTAATACCATTTTTTATGAGTTTTTGAGTGATTGCATCGCCAACTCTTGTAACATTTTTACTGTTATCTGTAGAACGCGGATAAAAACTTTCATAAAAGAAACCTTGGTCTCTTGGCATATAAGCCTCGGATGTGTGTGTATGCATTATAAGAACTTGAGGATCTTTTGTAAATTTAATATTAATATCAGGTTTTTGTGCGAGTTCAGAGGCAATATTTAGGTTAAAATTAGTAGAATTTTTAACATAAAAATTTTCATATTTTGTTCCACCAGCTCCAAATTGATTTTCAATTATTTTATACGTATTTTCGCCTGGAGAATGAGGCTGTTCATCTTGTGTACTTAAATTATTATCTGAATTAATTTCTTGAGATTTATATTTATTAGTAGTAGTAATATTTTGTACAGAGCTGTCTTGCTTAAGCATATTGTTATTATAATCAGAAACGTAGCACATATTTTGGTTTGTAAAAACATTATTAGTTTTATATTTACCTCTTGGAAATACAAATTTTGCTGACAGTAAATTTATTTTATCTGTGTTTAAGTTTAAAAGGCTTATGGCTCTAAGATACAAGCATATATTTGCAATAATTATTATAAATATCGATATAAAATAAGATAATAATTTTAATATCCTTTTTTTTGGTAAAACTAACAAGACAAATTATCCTCCTAAAAATTAGTGTTACTTTAATCACAGTTATAATTATTTTATGATTACCTAAAAAAAGATATTACTTAAATATATTATTAAGAAACAAGAGAATATAAATCTCCTGGTGAAAACTCGGTGTGTAATGCACAGTTTATTGCCATGGAAATTAACAAAGAAGCTCTGTTTATAAGTACGTCTATTTCCCTAGGAGTTACAATCATAGATTTTCCTTTTGGCAGTATTTTATTATTGACACCATTAGAAGAATGATTTAAAGAACTTGATAATATATCTTGAGCCAATGTTGTAGCGTCAACGACTGTCGGAACTCCTATACTTATTACGGGTATACCTAAATTTTCCTCACTTATTAAAGGTCTGGCATTATCTACGCCTGAACCAGGTGATATGCCTGTATTAGATATTTGTACTGTACATCCTAGCCTAGATAAACTCCTTGAGGCTAAAGCATCGATTAGTATTGCACAAGAAGGATTAAGTTTTTTTACTAAGCTAGATATAATTTCACTAACTTCTATACCGGTTTGCCCAAGAACTCCGGGAGCTAAGACACATACAGAACGTAAGTTACTGAGTCCTGTAGATTTAGCTATTTCTCCCGAAATATGCCTTGTAGCTAAAACAGTATTTGCAGTCTTAGGTCCTAAGGCATCAGGGGTTATGTTGTAATTGCCGAGACCTACAACTAATACTGTACCTTTTTTAGGGATAAATTGCTTTATTTCATTTGAGATAATCGTTATACGGTTGTCATTAACGTCAAAGTTATCTGTTAAGGCCGGAATTTCAACTGTGATGTATGTTCCAATAGCTTTACCGAACCTTTCTGCTGCTCCTTTAGTTTTTATTTCTATACGATTTATTTTTGCGTTTTCATGTGTATCTTCGGACTTGTATATATCGTCAATTTGATTTTCAAGAGATTCACTTATTTCAATTGCTAAGTCTGTACGAAAAGACATAAAATTCCCCCTTTTTAAATATTATCTGTAATTTGTTAGTCTTATATACTAAATTTTTACTTGACTTGTTTTTATATAGCATGTTAGCATGGCAATATAATAATTTTTTAGGGGGATAAATAAGTTGTTAAATATTATAGACGGAAAAAGAATTTCACAAGAAATATTAATGGAAGTAAAAACTAAAGTTGAGGAATTAAAAAGTGAAGGTAAAGTACCATGCTTATCAGTAATTTTAGTAGGAAATAATCCTGCATCTAAAATCTATGTTAATAATAAAAAGAAAGCATGTGAAAAGGTAGGAATGAAATCTGAAGAATATTTACTCGATGAAAATGTTTCTCAAGAAGAATTGATATCATTAATAGAAGAATTAAATAATAGGGAGGATGTAAATGGAATATTAGTTCAACTTCCTTTACCTAAACATCTGAATGAAAAAGTTGTTTTAGAGGCTATATCCTATAAAAAAGATGTTGATTGTTTTAATCCATATAATGTAGGAAAATTGATGCAGGGAACGGGAACTCTTTTACCGTGTACGCCGGCGGGAATCATTGAACTTTTAGACCGTGAAAAAATAGAAATTGAAGGTAAAAATTGCGTAGTTTTAGGAAGAAGTAATATAGTGGGAAAACCAATTTCTATAATGATGTTAAATAGAAATGCTACTGTTACTATATGCCATAGTAGAACAAAGAACTTAGAAGATATTTGTAAAAAAGCAGATATATTAATAGTGGCGGTAGGTAAAGAAAAATTTGTGAAAGATTTTATGGTAAAAGAGGGAAGTACTGTAATAGACGTAGGAATTAATAGAAATAGTGAGGGAAAAGTATGTGGGGACGTAGATTATGAAAATGTTAGTAAGAAAGTATCATATATAACTCCCGTACCAGGGGGAGTTGGACCAATGACAATATCAATGCTGATAAAAAACACATTAATTGCTTCAACGCAACAAAAAATATATATTTATTGACTAAAACATAATAATGCAGTATAATAATAAATGATAAATTATTATACGAGGTGAGTAAATTATGAATAAGAATTTGGAATTATTATTTGACAAAATTATTAATGATGAAGTCTTAGCTAAACAATTTATAGAGAAAGAGACTGTGGAAGATTTGTACAAACTTGCGATAACAATCCAAGACGGATATACCATTGAGGAATTAGAGGAGTTTATTATAAAAATGTTAAAATTCGCTAAAAATGAACATTTTGAACTATTGGTTGATGAGAATGATTTATCCAAAGTATCAGGTGGTCGTGTGCCGATGAATAGAAAAGTTTTGTCAACGGTGATGGCTTCATTAATGGCAATGTCTGCAGTTCCCATGAGTGCCGCAGCTATGGATATAAATTCCGATAATTTAAAAGCTTCTGTTTCACAAAAAGACGATAATAGTATTGTGCAAAGAATTAAACAAGTGGTAAAAGGTATTTATGATAATAATAAAAAATCAGTAATAACATCTGGAGCAGTAGGAACTGCACTTATTACATATGGTGTTTATAAGTCTTAAAGGTAATAATACTGGGAATATTAATAATAACAATACCAAAAAATTAAATTCTGAGTCGGCTCAACAAAGAGCTGATGAATTACATCAAGAAAGATTGAACCGTGAAGAACAAGCGAAATTAGCACGTGGACAACAAGAACGAAACGCTTTAAAAGACCGAATGATAGAATGTGGGTTACTTGAGAACGATGCAAATGAATTGATTTCAAGTGAGTCCTTAGAAAATCTAAGAGAAATTGTGAGTTCTTTAGAACTAGAACAGAGCGAAAGAGATGAACAAGCTAGGAGAGAAGTACAAGAAAGGCAAGAGCAAGAAAGACGGGCTAGAGAGCAAGCCGAGTTAGCTGCGCAAGCTAGGAGAGCTCAAGAGGAAGCGGCTCGGCACAATCGCGAAAATAGAGAAACGTATAGACTTAATGGTGGCTTCATGTAATTTAAATAAAGCAACTGCTAAAAACAGTTGCTTTATTGCTATATGTAATTTAATTTGCCAACTTCCCTATTATTTTTATAATAAATTCTAGGCACTCTTTTTCCTATTAAACATACGATTTCATAATTTATTGTGTTGCTTATCTTAGCTAATTCGTTAGCTGATATAGATTCCCCGTCTGATTCACCAAATACAGTAACAATTGAACTCTCGTTAACATTTTCTATATTTGATACATCAAGCATAAGTTGGTCCATGCACACTCTGCCTACTATTTTAGCTCTTTTACCATCTATAATCATGTAAGCATTATTAGAAAAATCTCTTGAATATCCATCTGCATATCCAATAGGGACAGTGGCTATTTTCATTTTATTTTTAGAGCAAAATGTTCTTCCATAACTTATTGAAGTTTCTTCGCATATTTCTTTAAGCTGTGATACCACAGTTTTTAGAGTCATAACTGGACGTAAATCCAATTTGTTTTCTAACAAATTGGATGGAGCTAAACCATAAAGTATGATTCCAGCTCTAACCATATCCATATGCATATTCGGATATTCTATTATTCCGCCACTATTACAGCAATGTTTTAAAGGTATTTTTATTCCACAATTTTCTAAATTTTTAATTACATAATTAAAATTATTAAATTGTTTATTTGTATATTCAACACCATTAATTGGGTCGTCGGATACAGAAAAATGAGTGAAAATACCTTCAATTTGTATTTCTTTATATTTAGAAATTTTAGATATTGAATTCAAAGATGTTTCTATCTCTGAATTATTTTGAGCTAAAAATCCAATTCTACTCATACCAGTATCAATTTTTATATGGCCTTTTACAAAGATGCCCCATTTTCTACATTCTTCTATTAATCTCATAGCATAATCTTCAGAAAGGATTGCTTGAGAAATATTATAATTATAAAGAGTTCTAGCCATTTCAACAGGAGTATACCCAAGTATTAATATAGGTTTTGTTGCTCCAAAATTACGTAATTGTATAGCCTCTTCTATATTAGATACCGCAAACCAATCAACATTTAAATTTTCTAATTCCTTTATTATGTATTTTGTACCGTGTCCGTAGGCGTCGGCTTTAACTACACACATTATTTTACTTCTTTCATTTACTTGTTTTCTTATTTGTTTGTAATTGTGTATTAAATTATCTAAATTCACTTCTGCCCATGTTCTTTTTAAAAAATTACTCATTTGTTTATCCTTTCTTAATTAAAATAAAGTTTATAACTCTTAATTATATATGTAAAAATATTGTAAGTCAAATATATTTATGTTAGTACGTTTAAAAAGTATATTATTTTAAACTTCAAAATAAATATTTTATTAATGTTGAATTGTTTTTTGTGATTTGGTATAATATAATAAATTTATTATTTATAGAATTGAGGGGAATTTATGAGTGTTAATAAAATAGATAATCCAAATATTACTCTTTGCGATGTATTTGATTCAAATAAAGAATATAATAAAAAAAGATGTGCGGAATGTAAATATTTTAATGATAAAAAAGGTGTATGTAAGAAAAAGAATAGTGAGTCTGTTATAAGAGAAGTAATTGAGTATGAAAATTTAGAAGATGCAGAAAATTATATGTGTGAAGAGCAAAGAATGTGTTGTTCTAAGTGCCAGTATTTATGCAAAAACAATGGTGATGTATATTGTGATTTCGGTAAGTTAGGTATAGGAAAGGCCAAAAGACAAGAAATAAAATGGAAAGAAATTAAAGATGCTAAATCTTCAGCTTGTGATGATTTTTGCCTACAAAATCCATTTGATATAATTATGAAAAGTTCGAAATATTGTGCAAATTGCTTTTACTATTATGAAAATAAAGGCTGCATGAGAAATGGTGAAAAAAACTTTAAAAAAATTAAATGGACAAAAATAGAAGATGCTGCTTTTAGTGGGTGCAAATCTTTTGAAAAATCATTTGAATCTTCTAGGACAGTAACAACTTTAACGATTGACGTACATAATTGCTATAATTGCGTGAATTTTAATTCTGAAATGGGTTGTATGATAGGAAAAAAGCCTAAAAGTATTTGTAAGGAAATAGACAAACCAGCTTATCATGTATGTAAAGTATATTCACCTTCTTGGCTTAGAAAGCAAGATTATAAAAATTCTTGTGCAACTTGTAAGTTTTTTTTACAAGGAAAAGGATGCGTTAATATAGAAAGAAAGAGCTTAAAAGACTTAAAAAGGCTATCATAGTAATTTTCTAATTAAATTAAAACAGTTTCTGTTATGAGGAAATAATACAGAAACTGTTTTTT
>CADBQS010000098.1 GCA_902796915.1 uncultured Ruminococcus sp. | reverse complement strand
TAACCCGACTATTTTTAAAAAATTTAAAAATAATCGGGAGGGTACAAGTGTGGAAAAACACTATCGCAATATTAAAAATGAAATGGCTTATTTCTATACTGTAATAAAAAATATGAATATAAGAGATAACATAAAAAATTCAAAAGTAAAAGAGTACGAAATTTCGCTTGAAGAGGTTTTGTATGATAATTTTTTAGATAATTTTGATATGGACAAGCAGTTTTTAGAACAAAATTCTCTTGACTGGATAGAACTTATTGAGAACGAGAACTTATATAGGGCGATTAAAAATTTATCCAGTGAAGATCAAATATTTATGAGTTACATAGTTAAAGAATGTCTAACTCAACGTGAATTATCAAAGATTTATAAAGTAAACCATAGAACAATCGGACGTAAATTTGAAAGAATATTAAATAAAATAAAAAAATTTTTGTAAATAAAATAGGAATATTAAAATTTTTCAGAAAACACGCCCCAAAAACACTCTTAAAATACTCTTTATATATATGAGGGGATAAATTCTACCCGAAAGCACATTGAAAACTGAATAAAATGTCTCAGTAACGTTTAAAGGTACTCCTACTTAGTCACAGTCCGAGCGTGAAAAAACCGTCGCAGACAATGAGAGTAGCTCCATAGATAGTGGAGATGTGGAATTCATGTGTCACAATTTTGGTGAGCTGAGATATTTATAATTAAGTAATAGTACAAGCAATATTATTTGTATATATTATAAAAGTTTGACTGAAGGTGAAGCCGTTCGTGAATATTATTTTACATAGACCAAATAGTAAAGAAAAAGAAGAAATTTTAAATGCTAGAGTTGCAAAAATTTATGGCATCACTGTTCAAAACACTATTGAAAAATTAAACTGTTCGAAAGAACAAAAGCTAAAATTATTAGATGAAGTACTACTAGTAAAAGAAAAAACTTTTTGACTATGTTAAAACTTTATCTTTAAAAATTTTTATGTATGTATTTTTTGACATTCGTACTTTTTCATTTTCCCAAGAAGTTATTGTTTTTGCATGAATTCTTAATTTTTTTGCAATATCTTTCTTAGTCCAATTTAAGTTATTTATTAATTCTTTTAATTTTTTACCTTGCCCGTAGTAAATGAATAAGTTATATTCATCCATGAGTTCGGTTACATTAATCTGATAAAGATTGGCTATTTTTTTTAATATATCTATAGGGTAATAATCTCTATTAACAGATTCATAGCTTATGTATGTACTAGGATTGATATTTACATACTTTGCGACGTCTTTTTGCAACAGTCCCTTTTTATGTCTGTAATAACGAAGTTTTTCTGCAATAGTATGTATGTCTTTAGGGTTTTGATATTTTATGTTAAAAATTTCAGATTCTAGTAATTTACGAGGGGTAACAAAAGAAAAAGTATGCTTATAAAGCAATGCATAAACTATATTTTTAAATTCGTGTTTAGCCATTACGACTAAATTATCATTAATTTTAAGAATAGGGTGCCATATATCTTTTTGTGTATCCATTGTGTGAGAATAGAATTTTCAATACATCTAGAAGCATAGCTAGATAGCCTAATACCCTTAGAGTTATCGAATGTATTGACGGCTTTAATAAGCCCGATAGTACCTATGGATATTAAATCATCAGAATCATATTTACTTGATTGATATTTTTTTGTAATATGGGCCACGAGCCTTAGATTATGCTCTATTAAAATATTTTTTGCATTACTATCTCCATTTTTAGCAAGATTAATGTATTTTTCTTCGTCCTCGGTAGATAAAGGATTAGGAAATGAATTTGGACTAATTACGTGTAAAATAAGGAATAAGAAATTATTAATAATTGAATAAATGTTAAATAAAAACAAAAAAATCACCAGCTTATTATAATCTAATAGTTATAATATATGCTGAGAAATAAAAATTTTGCTAGTACAATTTAAGTGATAAAAAGAGAAAATTTAATTTTTTATTGAAAATTAGTTAAGATAATGATGAAATAGTGAATACTAAGGAGGAATAAAATATGAAATTAAAATTACTTACGGGTTTATTATTAGTTGGTTCATTATTATGTTTTTCTGGAAATAAAACTTTTGCACAAGGGCGTCGTCCGTATGAGGGATATAAAGATATGCCTATTGAATGTTTAGCAAATAGTGTTAATATTAATGTTGTTGCACCCGGTTATAATATGCCTATTTTATTTGTTGCTTGTAAAAATATATCAATTGGAGGCATTAAGCAGTATGCAATGTAAGTATTTGGGATTAAAGGAGGAAAATATGTACTTATTAGAGATGGTATGGTGTTATCAGATGCATTTACTATAGGATTTTATAAAATTAGTGATGATGATAAGTTGGTTTTGATTAGACAAGAAGATACAGAGAAGTATAATCGGCAAAAACAGATAAAAATGCCACATGAAGCTGAAGAGTTAAAGAGAAATTTTGTTATAGACAGAAATGAAGCGATTAAAGAACTTACTAAAATAAAAGACATTATGATTTCTAAAAAGGAACGGAATACAAAGGCATATAGAAAGATAGTTAGTAAATTTAAGGAATATGAGGATAGGCCACAAGCAGATAATAAAGTTACTCATAAGACTGAGATTCCAGGACATTCAGGCAAGCCTTCAAGTGATCCATTGCCTATGTTTTGGACCAAGTGATTTTTTATATTATAAATGGAATTTATATTCAATATATGATATAATAAATGGTGTTTATCTCAATTAGGGGGAATTGATTTATGAATATATGGCATGATTTGGAATCTTCTAGGGTTTCACCTGAGGAATTTATTGTGGTGATAGAAATATCAAAAGGCAGTAAGGTTAAATATGAACTTGATAAACGTACAGGATTATTGGAATTAGATAGAATTTTACATACATCTACACATTATCCTGCAAGCTATGGTTTTATACCTTTAACTTATGCAGATGACTTAGATCCACTTGATGTATTGGTATTGTGTTCTGAAAATATATATCCAATGACGTTAGTAAAATGTTATCCAATAGGAGTAATATCCATGGTTGATAACGGTAAAATGGATGAAAAAATTATTGCAATACCGACTAATGATCCTAGTTATAATGAATATAGCGATATATCTCAATTACCTTGTCATATATTTGCAGAAATGAAACACTTTTTTAGCGTATATAAGGCGTTAGAGAATAAAGAAACAGCTGTGGATGATGTAAAAGGTAAAGAAGAAGCTTTAAAAATAATTTCTAATGCTATATGTTCTTACAATAGTAAATTTAGAAGTTAGGTGCAAACTAATGATAAGACCCATTTTGTAATGGGTCTTTTACTATAATTAGGTAATAATATTTTTATGCAAATAAAGTTGGTGGTGTTAAGCTTTGGATAGACAAATAAAGCCTAGAAAACTTATATGGTTTTATGATATATTGTATATAATAATTTCCATATTTATAATATTTATTAATATGAATGTTATGAAAGAGCATTTGTTGATAAGGTGTGCATTTAACGCTACCATAATATTTATTTGTTTATTATTATGTATGCTGTATGAACCGATGCGGTACAGAAATAAGAAGTATATGATTGGTAATCAGTTACTAGAAATAAAAAGAGGAGTATTTATAGAAAAAGAAGATAAGATATTAATGAAAATTATTAAGGGGATGGAAGTAAAACAATATTTTTACCAGATTCCATTTAAAATATATAATATAGTATTTTATATAAATGGCAAAAATGTTATTATGTATGATGTAAATGAGAATGATATAGATTATTTAAAAAATATTTTTAATAGGATTATAAAAAATGAAATATGATAGATTACATCCTTATACAATACTAATAAATTTGAAGAAATTACAAGGTTTTTTGGCTGTGCCGATATTATATCAAATATTATGGATGATATTTGGTCAATACGGACTAACTAGAAATCCTTTTATTTTCAATATATTTTTGATAGTGGCGATTGTGTCATATGCATTTATAAGATATTTTAGCATTGGATTAAAATGCGATGATTTATTTATTTCATTAAAAAAAGGTATAATAAATAAAAGAGAAATAAATTTACCATATGATGATATAAATTTTTTAATATCGGAAAGAAATATAGTACAGCTATTATTTAATTGTAAAAGATTAGAATTTTATTCCGTAGTAAATGACAAAATATTCAGAGATAAGATTTATGTAAAAGATATATCAATAAAAAAAATATTAAGTAATTCTAAATATGGTGATATTAATAATATAATACACAAATCTAAATTATTAAGTACATTCTTTGTGATTATGTCTTGGTCGAATTTTATTACGGTTTCATTAGTAATAGTGCCAATTATTAATCAATCAACAAAAATATTAGGTGAAGAAATAAGCAATAAAATATATTCAAGAATAGATATGGAAAAATATTTTATAGCCGTAGGTATACCTCCAATGATAGCTAAAGTAGCATATCTATCAATATTAATAATATTATTGTTTTTAATTCTGCAAACAATAAGGTATGGTAATTTTAAATTGATATCAGAAAATGAGTTTTTTTATACAAGGAGCGGAATTGTATATAGAAATGAACAATGGATAAAAAAATCATCAATAAATGCCATCTCACAAAACCAAATGTTTATAACAAAATTATTAGGTATAAGTAGTTTATATTTTCATTGCATAGGAAAGCAGAGAAAAAAATCGGAAAAAAACTTGCTTGCACTATCTTGCTCAAATACTGAAATAAAAGATATATTAAATAAAATTGGGTATACAGATGATTATAAATATGAATTGAAATCGCCTAATAGATGCTTGAAAAATTTTATAAATGTACCCTTAATATTTTTGGTAATTTCTTTTTTAATCAGTATGATGTTCTTATTTTATAAATCTACTAAGATTTTAGGGGTAATCTTTTTGGGCCTAAGTTTATACCTTATATATTGGATAATATTTAGGATAATGGCATATAAAAATACAAGCATTTCATATGGGAATAATATTTTAAAAATTAGTGGTTATAAAAATATGTCGCTTATAAATGGATATATTTTTAAAAAAAATATAGTGAAAATATCGGTTAGGAGAAATATATTTCAAAAATTTTCTAACAGATGTGATTTGAAAATATATATTAAATCAAGCTATGGTGAAAACTTTACGGCAAAAAATTTAGATTATGAAGAAGCAATAAAATTCAGTAAAAATATTAATTCAATGAACGCTTAAGCGGTTTTGGTAAGTTACATCAAAGTGGCCAAACAAACTTTGCATACGTTCCACGTTGTTATTACCGTTTCCCTGGTCAAACTCTTGTTTATGGTCAAAATAAATTTTATTCCACATTGCATTGGCTATAATAGCCAATGTTCTTTGACCTTTTTCAATATCAATTGTTCCATTACGAACTATATTTTCATCTGATATTATGTTATCGTAAAGCATTAATGATTGTTCTGCACTAATACTATCCATGCAACTAGTTATATATGGTTTTAAAAAAACCGCTAAGGTACCAGGAATGTTGGGCCACTCTATAGCATCCGGATGGATGGAACGATACTTAAAAAAACGCGAACTTAAAGCATCGTTAGTTATATCAAGTGCCGCAGCATAGCCCGTATCTGGAGCCAAAACACGATCTGCCATTGATAAAGACACAAGCTTATCGTAAATATAGTAAATTTTTGCTTCCGTATCATCGTTGATATCTTCCGTGAAATGCTTTGATAAAAATTTTCTTATCACTAATGTAGCAAAGCGGTCATGTCCCTGAACATAACTTTTTCCTGATGTTAACATCCTAATTTTTAAAATTCTTCCTAACATTTCTTTTCCTTTGTCATTATACCAAATTTGATTATCGCCCCTAATAAGTGAATTTCTCGGTACGTCTTTGTCTATTGTTATATAATCACTATCCTGTATTTGGTCTTGTAGCTCTCCGCTGTCGAAGCGAGCTTTGAGTACAAGATAAGCGTCAATGTCACTCTGAGTTCCACCTAATTTTGTAAACCAATCGTCAAAAGAAAGAGATTGACAACTATATCTGCTACCAAATATATATTTATCGAGAACATAATTATAATCATAATGTTTATCCAGCGC
>CADBQS010000097.1 GCA_902796915.1 uncultured Ruminococcus sp. | reverse complement strand
TTTTGATTTTTTCCCATTATTTTATTCTCCTTTTTTATCTTTCATTTGTTCAACTTTTCGTGTCCATTCTTTTATCTTAACACCAGAAAATAAAATGAAAAAGAAAATAAATGTAGTTCCATATGATAATAATTGGCCTCAAATTTTTGAAGTTTTTTCAAAAGAGATTAAAGATGCTCTTAAGGAAAATTGTATTAAAATTTATCATGTAGGTTCAACAAGTGTTCCTGGATTATGTTCAAAACCCGTAATAGATATAATGTGTATTGTAAATGATTTAAAAATAGCTGAGAAAAAATTAATACAGATTGGATATAAATCAAAAGGTGAATTAAATTTACCACTTAGATTGTTTTTTAGTAAAAAACATCCCCATGATGTACATATTCATGTTGTAAAAGAAAATAGCGATGAAATAGCGTGGAATTTAGTTTTTCAAAACTACTTGAGAAAAGACAAAAATGCTCGAGATATGTATGCAGATGTGAAACTTAATCTTATAAAAGAAAATCCCGATGGTTTTAATATAATTGAAGGTCTGTTTTCAGAATACACTATAAAAAAAGGTGAAATTATAAGACAAATTGCAAAAAAAGCAGGTTTTAATGGTTATAGATTTATGATATTAACTGACCGTAATGAAATAGAAACATATAAAAAATTTATGAATTTAGAAAAAGTTGATTTTAGTAATAAAAATACTTTTCATTTATGTCTATATAAAGGTATAGATATTGTTGCTGTAGCTTGTGTGAATTTTGATACTAATAACTCTATAGCTACTATGAAATCTATTAAATCGACAAATTCTGAAAATCAAAAAATAATGGAAAATAAAATTAATGAATGGGTTACATTTCATAATTTATCACTAAATAAAGATTAATATTAAGTTTTACAATTACAATATATCAATCAGACCTATATATTTGTAATAAATTTATTTATACGAAATACCAACTACCATTCTCAATAACTATTTGACTTTCACTATTGAGAAATTTCACTATGATGTATGTATCATCTTCCTCTATGACGGCTCGAACAGTAAATTCTTCGGTATCTGAATCATAATAAGAAATAATATCATGATGAATACATCCAGGATCATCTATAACGCACATATCCATTACAACTCTATAATTACCATTGCTATCTTTTGATTCCTCATCATAAAATACTTTGCTAGATTTTACATCGTTTTGAGTGGCTTTTTTAAATTCAAAAATTCCGTCTTTTTCAAGATTAGCTAATCTATCAAGCATTTTTATAAATTTTATAGTTTCAACATTAATCATTTTATCTCTCCTAATACTACTTATTAACATACTTAAAACATATTCTGGTGGTTTGGAAATTCCTTGTTCCCAATTTCTAAGAGTTCCTAGAGGAATACTAAAATAGGACGCAAATTGTCGCTGGGACATATTTATAAGACTTCTAAATTTTTTTATATCTGTTTTCATAATCGCCTCCTTATAGGTACACAGATTGCGTATAGCAAATAATATTTTAAACGAATATTGTATTGTTGTCAAATAATTTAAAGCTAGTAAGAAGTAAACATAAAAATATAGGACGATACTGCTAATTTTCGAGTACTGTCCTTTTATTCATATCTTATAATTATTTTCTTGATTATTAATTCCAATAAATAAATAATATGACTAAATTCATCTAATTGTTCATTACCAAGAAAAATTTTTTATTTTTTCATGATATCAATAATTCAAATCAATATAGTTCCTATATTACAAAAGATTTAATTTATTTCTTGAAATTATCAATTTATGACCTAAACAAGAGGAAACTTTCAGCATCGCCACAATCATAATACTTTTCTATTGATTTTTCATTTGTTTTTCTTACTGCCATACCTAATTTAAGAGCATGAAAAAACATCTTTCTACACATAGCTTTTAAAATGCACTCATATAATTCTATTATTTGCATTTTAGTTTTGCTTTCTCTTATTTTTCTTAAAGAACAATATAGTTCATAGCAAACACCATATACATCTGTACATTCGTTTTTTACACATTCAGCAATAATTCTTTCTTCATCACTTAGACTTTCTAAATCTATATCCCCATTCATAAGACCATAAAATAATTCAAAAGCATTTTCTCTATCTTGTTTTATAAACGTATCTAATAGTTCATTTCGGTTTTTCATATCTAACACCTACTTAATAAAAATATTTGTTGTGTATTATTTATACTCAAAAACGCAATGATGCGTATAAATAAAACGCATAAAAGTTAAAAAAATATAAATAGTATTATAATAAATATAGTTGTCGCCCAAAAGAGGTGATTTTATGATTGGTGAAAGATTAAGTGATTTAAGAAAAGATATGGGTATAAGTCAATCAGAATTAGCAGAAAAGTTATCACTAACTAGAGATACAATTTCAGCATATGAACGTAATAAGTTTGAACCTCCAGATGACACCAAATTAAAAATTGCTCGATTTTTTGGTGTTTCCATAGATTATCTCTTAGGGTTAACCGACATTCCTAAGATTTCAGAAAGTAAAAATAATTATGTTCTGTTACCTAAAAATTTTCCAGCATATGCTAAAAATGATCTCATAGATTACATTGATTATTTAATGTTTAAACATAAGAAAAACAACTAAAGCATATCACATTAAAAATGTCATTTCAATCGTTTTATAGATAAGAAATAAGCGAAAATCATATAAAAAGTGTTATATAGGCTTTGAAATTCTTTTTGATGTTATCCTATTATTTGGGGTGCGGTAGATGTGTACGGGTGATATATTGAAAGAATTAAGAAAAGATAATAAATTAACACAAAGTGAAGTTGGGGCTATCTTAAATGTAGCTCCGTCTACTGTTGGAAGCTATGAAAAAGAAATAAACTCTATTCCAATAAGTAGCTTAAAAAAACTGGCGCAGTATTATAACGTTAGTTCTGATTACATATTGGGTATTACTAATGAAAGTGTAAGTTGGAAAGATTTAGAAGAACATATTTTTGAAAATGATAATAATGTTACACTATATTCTTTTATAAATGACATAAAGTCTTTGAATAAACAAGATAAACAAACTTTACTTCAGGTATTGAAAGCATTAAAAATAAAATCTAAATATAGTAAACAATAACGTTTTCATAATTATATCCTATAAGCAAGACTTTTAAATTAGTCTTGCTTAAATTTTTTTATTAATCTTTCTTTTAAAAGAGTTCTTCTGTTATCGGATATATCATTCTTGATTGAATATTTTAAAGCATTTAACTCTCCCACTAAAATAACGATTTTCTTTGCTCTCGTTATGCCGGTATATATCAAATTTCTTTGTAACATTATTCTGCTTTGAAAATGAACCGGAATTATAATTATTGGAAACTCGCCACCTTGCGACTTATGGATTGTAATTGAATAAGAAAGCACTAATTCGTCTAGTTCTTGATAGGAATATTCTACGATATTATCATCGAAGTCAACTGTTATCGTGTTTTCTTCTAAATCAACATCATTTATAAATCCAATATCTCCATTAAATACGTTTTTATCGTAATTGTTTTTTATTTGCATTACTTTATCGCCTAGCTTATACTTATTTGCACCACGTTTGATGAATAACTTACTGTCATTTAATATTGATTGCAGTTCTATATTTAAGTTTTCAGTACCGAGCAATCCACGTTTCATAGGTGATAATATTTGAATATCTGTTACTGGATTTACATTATAAGTTTTGGTCAACCTTTTTAGGCAAAGTTCCTTTATAATAGACACGATATTTTCAGGTTCCGATTCATTTATGAAGAAAAAATCAGAATTATTTTTGTTAGATAGGTCAGGAATTTCTCCTAAATTTATTTGATGTGAGTAAGTTATTATTTTACTTGATTCAGATTGTCTATAAATTTTACTTAATTTCACAACTGGAATAACATTAGAATTAATGATGTCATTAAGCACATTTCCGGCATTTACAGACGGTAATTGGTCGGCATCACCAATCATAATTACTGCCATCTCATCTGGTATAGCTTTGAGTAGATTGTACATCAAAATTGTATCTATCATTGAGCTTTCATCTATTATGATTACATCTCCGACCAGTTTGTTTTCTTCATTTTTACTGAATTTTCCTACATGGTCGGCTTCTAAAAGTCTGTGAATTGTTTTTGCTTCAAAATTACACGTTTCTGTCATGCGTTTTGTGGCTCTGCCAGTAGGTGCTGTGAGAATTATCTTTTTATTTATAGATTTAAAAATCTCAATTATTGCTTTAGTGATTGTCGTTTTCCCAACACCGGGTCCTCCAGTTATTACGCTGAATTTAGAAGAAATTGCCGTTTTAATAGCTGAGACTTGCACATCATCGTATCTGATATTATTTTTTTCTTGAATTTCTTCAACTGCATTTTCAAAATTAAAGTTATCTTCTTTAGCTACCTTTGTAATAGCAATTTCATGTATTCTCCTAGCTATCCCAACCTCTGAATGATAAAAAGGAGGAAGATATATAATTTCTCCATTTTCTTCACAGATTAATTCATATGTGTTTTTTAGATGTCCGAAAGTCATAGCAATTATGTGAGGTTCAATATCTAAAAGTTTTTTCCCCTTTTCAACTAAATCATCAAACGAAGCATAACAATGTCCTTCACTTGCAAACTCACTTAAAATATGGAAAATGCCTGCTCTGCACCGATTATACGATTCATTTGAAACACCTAGCTTTTGAGCAATTATGTCAGCAGTTTTAAAGCCTATTCCATACACATCATCAACTATACCATACGGATTTTCTCTAAGTTTTTGGGTGCTTTCCTCTCCATACACCTTATAAATTTTGTGTGCAATAGAAGTTGAAACTCCACAATCACTTAGAAATATCATTAAATCTTTTATATTCTTGTGCTTTTGCCATGAACTTATAATTGCATTTACTCGCTTAGAACCAATATTCGGAACGTCAAGAAGTTTCATAGGCTCGTTTTCGATTATATTTATCGTGTTTTCTCCAAACTTTTCTACAATCTGCTTGGCAAATTTCGCACCTATTCCCTCAATTAATCCGCTCCCTAAGTATTTTTCAATGCCATAAATACTAGCTGGTAAACTTTCGGTATAGTCCGTTACGTTAAATTGTCTACCAAACTTTTTATTTACTCTAAAATCACCTTTTGCTTCAATTACTGTACCAACATTAATAGATATAAATTTTCCAGTAAAAGTAATCAGTTCTGAAAAGCCTTTAACTCTAACTTTTATTACTGCAAATCCGCTTTCTTCATCTTGATATGTAATTCTCTCGACAACTCCGTTTAAACTTTCCACTTTCTCACCTCACAATAATAAATGAAAAAATCCTCGTTATTTAAAATTATAACAAGGATTTCTCTTATTTTAAATTATCTTTCTTCTGTATATGCTCAAACATATCAACTACAATTCATAGATTTTTTTAATTTCCCGGTTGTTTTTGCTAAGATTTTATACTGTGCAAGTCTATATCTATGACAAGTTTTACTTACATACCAAATAGTTAAAAAAATATATTGTAGGTTCTTCTATTATTTTACTCTATTCATAAAGCAAACCATTTCCATAATCAAGCTACTTAAAAGATTTTAAGGAATAACGCTTTCTATTTCTTTAATATGTGTATTGAAAGTAATATTGCAGAAATAACAGAGAAAAATATATAACACATCCAAGGCGATATAATGTAATTTAAATTGTTATCAAAAGGACAAAATAAATTATTATACATATAAAAAATTGGAATAGCAATTATCAAATTGCTAATAGTAGATAAAATGTAAAAATAGTTTTTAACTTTCCGAAGAAATAACAGTATTATGAAAATTAAAGCACTTAAAATCACAACGGAAATATATGTAAAAATTATATTCCAAAGGGGATTTCTATAGTATTTAGAAATATTACCAAGTTTTTCTGCTCTTTCGTATAAAACACTTGGAAACAAAGAGCCATTTGATTGGAGAAACTCTTGAAATATTACATATGAAACAAACAAAAATAACACAATATTAAATACTAATATAAATTTTTTCATAAAATTCCCCCTACTTTATTTTCAAAATATACGCAATTCCATTTTTATTATTATCAAAGAATTCGGATAAAGGCTTTTTCTCTTGAGAATTAGTGTGAGCAGCATAAAAAATCATATCATTTTCTATTTTGCTAATAATAGTTGCATGATGGGGGTAATCTTTATCCCATTGTAGATACATGATATCACCGACTTTTACTGGCTTTTCAGAATCATTTATTGCAGATGTGATATTTTTTGTACTGTTTAGAATTATCTCACCTATAACAATATTTGAGTTTTTTAAATATTCATATTGATCCTTTGCTGCAGACCAAGCGGGCGTACAATTCCAATTATTAAATCGGTCAATTAAGTGATAAAGAGGATTTACCTCCTTTGGATTTTTAGGATAGCAATGCCAATATTCATTCATTTTAAATCCACCGGTTTCTAAGCATTGAGATACAAAATTTGCACAGTCTCCTTTAGAAGAAAAGTTTGGATAATTAGGATTATATTTATTATACCAGTTTATAGCATAATTGATAGCTGAATCTCTATCGTAATTTTCTAAATTTTCATTCAGTACCATTGGTTCATCAACGTTTGCAACTGTTCTGCGACCTTTTATTCTACAATCGCAGTGTGGATGAAATGGCGGAGCATTTTCACCTATTTGAAGTGCATCTACATCGTATATTTCTCCAGCCATATCTTGACAATGTTTACAGCAATTTGAGTTTCCAGATTCAATAATTTCATATTTTTCTATACCATGTATGTCAAGAATCAGTTTTTCAGCTTTAGTTTTTATAGTTGATATAGTGTATGAAATAAAATTGTCTATTTTGGTTTTTACTCTATTAAAAAGTTCTTTAATATGATTTGCAATATTACTAAAAAAGCTTTTATTAATATTATTTTGCGTTTCGTCTAGTAGCAAATTTATATTATCTAAAATCCAAGTTTCAAGATTATATAACCAATTTCTCATTTTATCATATACTTCACTGTCGGGCAATTTAAAACTATTGAAAAGTTCTTTAGCTTCTTTAGGATTGTCGAAATCCTCGCTTTCTGCTAATCTGACTAAAAATCCTCTGTATATTTTTAAAACAAGTGGATTTAGAAGTTCTAAAAGTTCGTACGATAAATTACCAATCAATGTTTCGATATGTAAACCAACTGATAAATTATGTGATAAATCTAAGTTGTTTTCTGTTTTTATTAAATCGCAAATTTCTTCGGATGTATTATATAACAAACTATATATTTCCTGAATATCAACCTTTGTATCATTATTTACTAAATCTTCTAATTTAGACTGTTCCAATGAACTTTCTTTTAAAATATATCCCATTTTATTTACAGTATAGTATTTGATATCCCTATCTTTCTTTTTTAAGACCATTTTAATTCATCCTCACAATATTAAATTATTAGGAAATATTTACTTTTATAAATACCCTTATAAATATAGGAAAAAAGTGAAAAAATTGTCTTAAACAAAGCAATATTAGGAACATATAATGATATAAAAAATAATAAACATATTTATTAGAAAACATAAAACAACCTCATTACTCCAAAAGTAGTGAGGCTTGTAATTTACATCAAAACTGTTGATGAATATTCAATTTTTATTCCGTTGTCTTTTGTTCTAGCAAGTTTAGCTTTATTTCCGTTTCCATCTTCGATTGCAAGTTTTTCAATTTTGTGTTCATCAAAGAAATTTACAACTGTGCTTTCTACAAATCCCGCCCATTTTTGAGGACTAATCTTTTTCTTTTCAGGCTCATCTTCCATAATTTTTTTGAGTTCGTTTACTGATTCATTCATGCTAATATCTTCCCTTTTTAAAATTTTTAATGCCATAAAATTATCTCAAAAATAAGTATATATTTCAATAATGAACTTAACGTACTTTAATTTTTTTAAAAGTTGCATTGTTAAGGACAAAAAATATAAATTTTATGTGGTATTTATGTATAGCTTTGAAATTTCTACACTTGTACGTGAATTTTCTACGTTGAAATTTATTGAAAAATTATACAAATACTGCTATAATGTGATTTTGAATAAATATTTTTCGGAGGTTGGTGAATAAATGTGAATATAACACATTTCAAAGCTTATTATAAAGCTATGGAATTATCTAATTATACATTTGGATATAAAAAATTCATACCTGCATTTGCTTCATCTGATATTGAAATTTTTCCTTATCAAGTGGCGGCAGCACAATTTGCTATGCGTTCTCCATACCTCAAGGGAGCTATCTTATGTGATGAAGGCTCTTTAGGTAAAACTTATGAAGCTATGCTTGTAATTACTCAAACGTGGTATGAAAATCGAAAAAATATATTAATAATTGTACCAACATCTCTATTGTTTCAATGGAAAGATGTTGTTGAAAATAAATTTTCTATCCCTTTCTTTGTGATAGATAACAATAAAGTATTTAATGAACTTTCAAGTAGTGAAAATGAAAATCCGTTTAATCAAGATGGAATTATTTTAACTACATATAATTTCGCACAAGAAAAGCACGAATATATAAAGCAAATAAATTGGGATTTAAGTGTTTTTGAGGAAGCACATCATTTGCGTAAATTTTATACTGAAAAAACTAAAGGCACAATGTTAATTCATGATGCTGTAATAGGTTCTTTCAAACTTTTACTGACCGCTACGCCTATTCAAAATTCAATTATGGATTTGTATGGGCTTATTTATTTTATAGATAAAAAAGTATTACCTGATGCTGATACTTTTTATCAGAGGTATTTTAGAAAGCCTGAAAATTACTCTGAACTTGCAGAACGTGTAAGTAAATATTGCTTTAGAACTACTCGTCAACAAGCTGAAACTTATATCAAAATCCCTGAAAGGATTCCAATAACAGTAGAGTTTGAGCTTAATGATAAAGAAAAAGAAATTTATGACCTTTTAGAAAATTACATACACCAAGATGGAAAATTAGCATTTCCAAAAATGGATAAATACGATTTAGCTTTGATGTTATACCATACGTTTTCTTCATCGACTTTTGCACTAAATAAAACTTTAGATGGAGTTTTAAAACGATTAGAAAAAATGCTTGAGGAAGATTCATCTAATCAAAAATTACAGAGTGAATTAAATCATATAAAGCAAATTTATAGTCTTACAAAGAATATATCTGAAAATACAAAGGGTATAAAACTTTTGGAAACATTAAAAAATGGATTTTCAAAATTAAGAAGTTTAGGAGCAAAAAAGAAAGCTCTTATATTTACTGAAAATAGAGCTACTCAAAAATATCTATACGATTTATTAAATCGAAAAGGATATAAAGATAAAGTTTTGATGTTTAACGGAGATTTTAGCCGTGATTATTCAATCATAGAAAATTTTAAGAATGAAGCTGAAATCTTAATTGCAACTGATGTTGCTTCAGAGGGTTTAAATTTAGAATTTTGCTCATTTGTAGTCAATTATGATTTACCTTACAACATACTTACGATAGAACAAAGAATTAACCGTTGTCATCGACAAGGACAACAATCCGATGTCATTGTGGTTAATTTCATA
>CADBQS010000096.1 GCA_902796915.1 uncultured Ruminococcus sp. | reverse complement strand
CGGAAACAGTATTATGAGACTTTGAATGTAGCGGTATAGTTAGTTATACCCTTGAGAAAAATGTGTCAACTATTCTTGACAATATCAATAACCCGTGAGGATTTACAAGAAGTTCGTGCAGATGTGGATAATCATATAGATAAGCTCAAAGCGGAAATGGAAGAGCTGACACCCGTAGTCGAAGAAACCGAAGAGGAAGAAATCGACTACGAAAGCAAGATAACCGTTCTCCGCTATGCCTTGGAGCAATACACTAACTTTGATAACGACGGCGATATCCACGAAAGCGTTATTGAAACCTTTGTTGAGAAAATTGAGGTTTCAAAGGAGTGCTTTAAATGGTATCTTCGTGGTGGCTTCGGCGGCGACTCTCACATTGATATGAATGTGGAGGGCAACCACAAAAAAGGGGCGAAATTTTCGTCCCAATACATAATTATACCCCTGCAAATTTTGACGACTCAGGCTGCTATCAAAGAAATGCGATAATTGAAAATTATAATACATTTTAATTTAGATAGGGAAAATTCACATATCTATCTCTATTAATTTTCTAAAAAACATAGATTTCATCACCTCGATAATATTCATTCAAAAATGTAGATTCAATTAGTAATATTGAACATTTAGCCCACTATCAAAAAATTTTGATAATGGGCTTTTGTATTTTTATATATTTGTTATGTTATAAATTTTTTACTAAAATATATCTTATTAAGACCAATTAGAATTATAAATAAAATAGCAGAATTTAATACTACAAATTAAAAATATCTTTAATCTATGGATTAATTTTTTCTTTAGCAACTTCAGTTAATACCTTCAAAAATATTGTTGTTGTAGGGCACTTACCTTCATTAATCTCACTAAACAATTCCCTATAATATTTATTATTAAGTTCATGGGCTTTCTTTATAGCAGTTCTTATTAATGTTTCTACACTTTGCGGAGAAGTTTGTTCCGACTCAGCTATAATGTAATATATCTCCTTAAGGCAATATGAATTATTACACATAATTTTAATTGCTTGCACTATAAAATTAAATGCAAAAATATTTATTGGTATTCCTATATTCTTAACAATATTTTTAATTAAACTATCACCAGATTTATACGGAGTCATATTATTTCTAAAATTACTTTCACTATTTATTTCCAAAATTTTATTAGACAAAAAATCTAACACTACAGGCTTAACTATATAATAGTCAACCCCATATTCATATGCTTTCCTTACTATATTTGCATCTCCAATTGCTGAAAGTATAATTATTTTAGGTCTTTTTAATTCATCCATATTTTTTACATACTTTATTATTTCAAATCCATCAAAATCAGAAATTATAAAATCACATAATACCACATCCGGATTTAATTCAATTATTTTTGTTAATCCCTCCTGTCCACTACTAGCAACTCCACACAAATCAAACTGACTAAGGCCATTAAAAAATTTACTTAGTGCTTCGCGTTGGTCTACATTATCTTCTACTATTAATAGCCTTACTTGTTTAACATCATTATTCACATTTATCATCCTATAATATCATTTTATTGTCTGTTTTTTGATATTTAAATTTATAAATAAATCATTTAATACGTACTCACATGTGTCTATATCTACTGAATTTTCATAAAGATATTTAACTACATCCTGTACAAATTCTTTATTATCACAAATAACTTCCGAGATATATTCTTCCCTATTGCGTCCATCGAATGATGTTATTTGAATCCCATAATTAATCTTATCATCAACTTTACTTTCAAATAAATTATATTCTAATAATTTTTCATTTTGTATATCCTTTATCTCAGAAAAATTTTTTGAATATAAATTAGTAATCTTCATTTATGTATCCTCCATAACTATTTTTTACATTTATTATGATAATATCATTTTTTATTTGATTCAACATAAAATAACAAAAGATTTCCGAACTTTACATTTTTTGACATAATGCTACAGTTTATATTTATATGATATAATTATAAAAAATAAATATTAAAGGGAGTTCCAACTAAAGTGTATAAAAAAAATTCAAATATAGCCATTACTATTATTGCAATATTGTCTTGCATAGCTATAATCAGTAGATTAATTCCTATACCACAATTTAAACCATTTCTCGCTATTATAATACTTTCATCAATAATGCTAAATACCGTTAGCGGTATTATAATAAGCTTTATAAGCATAATATTATCAAACATATTTCTCGGCCAAGGTTCCTGGACAATATGGCAACTTATTGCTTGCTTTTTAATATGTATAATTTCAAATATGTTTTTTGATAAATATAAAATTATAAATCAAAAAGTTAAATTGCTAATTTTCGGATTTCTTTCTACACTATTTATTTACGGTGGAACGTTAAATTTATTTTCAATACTTTTTTATTATCCAAATAAAAATTTAAATTTAATAATTTCTTATTTTTCGTTAAGTTTACCATTCGATTTAATAAATTCAATTTCAACAGCTATATTTACTATATTACTCTTAAATCCATTTGTATTTATTAGAAATAAATTGTATAAATAAATTTTTATATAAAAGCTCCTAATACGCCATAAGACAAAACTGCCATTACTACTGACGCAGCCAATACGCCTGCTGAAAGTGATATTACTACGTGCTTAATATCCATACCGAAAAGAGAAGCTATGATTGAACCTGTCCACGCTCCAGTTCCAGGTATTGGAATTGCTACAAATAAAAATAGCCCAAAATTTCTATATTTAAAAACCTTTTCGCTTTTCTTCATCACCTTACTCTCAAATTTATTTACATAGTTTGAAAATCTAGTACCTTTTAACTTTATGAATATTTTTTTAAAAAATAAAAGTATAAAAGGTATAGGCAAAATATTCCCTATTATGCATATTATCATTGCTAATTTCCAATCAATACCTAATATACTTGCAGCTAGCATTCCTCCTCTCAATTCCAGTACTGGCATCATTGATATTAAAAATATTATTAATTCTGGACTTAATATACTACCTGTTGAGCTTATTAAGGATTGTATAAACTGTTCCATATTATTTCCCTCCATATCATTTATGATGCTACCTTCTGTTTAAAATATTATTAAGAAGATTTTTTACTTCTTGTCGTCTTATTCTAGTTTCTTCTTCGTCAAATATAATATTCCCGTTTTCTTGAACTATAATCACATCCCCTTCCTTTAGTCCTATAGGAAGCTTTTTTGCACTTATTTCATATAATTTTTTATTACCATCTTCACATATTGCAAATTCACCTTCTATTCTATCTATTGATAATTTTTTCATATTTACTATTTCCTTCTTTCTGTGATTATTTCCAAGCCATTGCCATTACTTAAAAATACTATCGTACCATTTTCATCTGTTCTATATATCTTTATTCCATTAGATTGCAATCTTTTTATCACTTTATCTTTAGGTAATTTATTTCTATCAGGTCCCACACTTATAACAGCATATCTTGGTTTTACTTTATTTAAAAATTTTTGTGTAGTTGATGTATTACTTCCGTGATGGCCTACTTTTAATACTTCAGACTTTAAATTCATTTCTCTATCTATCATATCGTTTTCAGATTCCTTTTCTGCATCGCCGGTAAACAAGAAGCTATCCGTACCATACGTTAATTTAACTACAACAGACGTGTTATTTATACTATCATAATCATTACATGGAGCTAATATTTCTAACTCCATATCATCAATATTTATTTTCCGCCCTACTTGTGCAAGTTCAACATTTACATTATTCCTTTCAAGAGCTTTTAAAAGCGACACATACGTTGCATATGTTGGTATGATTTCTTCTGGTATATCCGGCATTATAAACTCATCAACTTTAAAATTATTTACAACACTTTCCATTTGTCCAATATGATCTCTGTGTGCATGACTATTAATTACTAAATTAAGTTTGTCAACATTTTGTCTTTTTAAATATTCTACTACATTGTCATTTTCTTCTTTGTCAGCTGCGTCAATCAATATATTATTTTCTCCAAAACTGATATAGATACAATCTGCTTTACCTACATTAAGAAAATGTACTCTCAATTTATAATCATTTTTATTTATGTTAACATCAGATAATTCAAAATAATTAAACACTTCTCTCCACTTATTTGTGGATGAGTCACTTGTAAAATATGTTAAATATGTAACGCTTAATAATAACAAAATGAATACGGTTAATAAGCTTTTATAACTAAATTTTTTTCTTGCCACGATTATTTTTAAACCTCCTATTCTTCTTTATTTTTTCACTTTTATTACTTTGTAAATTAATCCCTTGAACAAGGCAATTTTTTCCATTACCTATTAAATTTGTTCTTCCTGTCTTTTTCAATGCTTCTAATATTAATTCTTTATTTTTAGGATTATAATATTGTAATAATGCCCTTTGAAGGGCTTTTTCATGACTAGATTTAGCTACATAAATTTCATTCATAGTATATGGGTCTAAACCTGTATAAAACATACATGTTGATATCGTACCAGGTGTAGGATAAAAATCTTGTACTTGCTCAGGATGTATTTTCTCTTTTTTTAAGAATAAAGCTAAATTAATTGCGTCATTTAAAGTAGAGCCAGGATGTGAGGACATTAGATAAGGTACTAAATACTGCTCTTTGCCTAATTTTTTGGTTATTTTATAAAATTTATCGGAAAATTTCTTATAACATTCTATATCTGGCTTTCCCATAGCCATAAGAACATTATGCGAACAATGCTCGGGGGCTACTTTTAGTTGTCCACTTACGTGGTGCTCTACTAATTCTTTAAAGAACGTGTCATCTTTATCTTCTATTAAATAATCAAACCTTATGCCCGATCTTATAAAAACCTTTTTTACTTTCTTTAAAGCTCTCATTTCTCTAAGTATGGATAAGTATTCACTATGATCTACGTTTAACATCTTACAAGGCGTTGGAGCTAAACACTTTTTGTTTTTACACATTCCTGCAAATTCTTGCTTTTTACAAGATGGATTTCTAAAATTAGCCGTTGGTCCCCCAACGTCGTTTATATATCCCTTAAAGTCTTTCATGGAAGTTATTTTTTTAGCTTCTTCTATAACCGACTCCTTACTTCTTGATGTAATTACTCTACCTTGATGAAAAGCTATTGAGCAAAAATTACATGCTCCAAAACATCCTCTATTATGAGTAATAGAAAATTTTACTTCCTCTATTCCAGGTACTCCTCCCTGCTTCTCATAGATAGGATGATAATTTTTTTCATACGGCAATGAATAAACCCAATCCAGCTCTTCCTGAGTTAACGGAGGCATTGGTGGATTCTGTACAAGCATTTTTTCACCATGTTTTTGTATTATTACACGTCCTCTTACTGCATCCTGTTCCTCATATTGCTTTCTACATGATATTGCATACTCTTTTTTAGATTTCTTTATATCATCAAAGCTTGCACACTCAACAACTGGCATCGGTATGTAATCTTTAACATTAATTGCATAGCACGTGCCTCGTATATCATTTATATCTGCTATATTTTCTCCATTTTTTAACCTATTAGCTATTTGTATAGTTTGATTTTCTCCCATACCATACGTAAGTATATCTGCACCAGAATCAATTAAAATAGAGGGTCTTATTTTATCATCCCAATAATCATAATGCGCAAAACGTCTTAATGATGCTTCTAACCCTCCTATTATTATAGGAATATCTGGATAAATTTTTTTTATAATTTTTGTGTAAACAATAACAGCCCTATCTGGACGCTTACCCATTAATCCTCCTGGAGAATATGCATCCTTATTTCTTTTTCTCTTTGCTACTGTATAATGTGCTACCATAGAATCTATATTTCCCGAAGTAACCATAAAACCTAGCTTCGGTCTACCAAATCTTTTAAAATCCCTATCACTTTTCCAATCAGGTTGAGACAATATTGCTACTTTAAACCCCTTTGCTTCCAAAACTCTTGATATAATTGAAATTCCAAAACTAGGATGATCTACATACGCGTCACCTGTTACTAATATAAAATCAGGTGCATCCCATCCTAATCTCACTATTTCATCATTACTTATAGGTAAAAATCCCATATATACTAATTATTCCTCCAAATTTATTTTCATTTAATCAGCTTTATTCATATTCATTTCAAGATATTGTTGATATGTTATTAATACTTGACGTGGTTTATTTCCCTCATAAGCTCCAATTACGCCTTTTTGCTCCATTTCATCTATCAATCTTCCAGCTCGTGCATATCCTACTTTTAGCCTTCTTTGCAGAAGAGATGTAGAAGCTTGTCCTGCCTCAACAACGCACTTTATAGCATTTTGTAGAATTGGATCTTCATCGCTAGATGGTTTATTATCATCATTGTTTTCATTTTTAGAAACTGCATTTTTCTCTATTTCTTCTATTACTTCTTTATCGTATTCCCCGTCGTGAGAACTTTTAATAAAATTTACTATGCTTTCTATTTCTGAATCCGTAACATAACAGCCCTGTATCCTTATAGGTTTAGATGCTCCTATTGGAGAAAACAGCATATCTCCCCTTCCTAACAGCTTTTCGGCTCCACTCATATCTAAAATCGTCCTTGAATCTACTTGCGACGATACTGCCAAAGCTATTCGACTTGGAATATTTGCCTTTATTATTCCTGTAATAACATCAACAGATGGTCTTTGTGTTGCAATCACAAGATGCATTCCCGCCGCACGGGCCATCTGTGCAAGTCTACAAATAGAATCTTCTACTTCATTCGGAGCAACCATCATCAAATCTGCCAATTCATCTATTACTATTACAACCTGTGGCATAACTTTTAAGGTCTGTCCTTCTTTATCTACTGCCTGAGGATTACTTCTAACAAACGCATTAAAAGCACTTATATCCCTAACATTATTTTCAGCAAATAATTTGTATCTTTTTAACATCTCATTAACAGCCCAATTTAATGAGCCAGCCGCTTTTCTTGGGTCCGTTACAACAGGAACTAATAAGTGAGGTATACCGTTATAAATTCCTAATTCCACTACTTTTGGGTCTATCATGAGTAATCTTACTTCATCTGGTGTTGATTTATAAAGTAAACTTATAATAAATGAATTTATACATACTGATTTTCCCGAACCCGTAGAACCCGCTATGAGAAGATGAGGCATTTTAGATAAATCAGTAGTTGCAATCTTACCAGAAATATCCTTACCCAAAACTACTGTCAATTTGCTACTTGCATTATTAAACGCAGATGAGGCTATAAGCTCCTGCATTTTTACTACGTCAACAATCTTGTTTGGAATTTCAATCCCCACAGCCGCCTTTCCTGGAATAGGTGCTTCTATTCTCACCCCAGATGCAGCTAAATTTAATGCTATATCATCTGCAAGATTGGTAATCCTACTTATCTTAACTCCAACAGCTGGCTGTAGTTCATATCTTGTTACAGCCGGACCTCTACTTATATTTATAATCTTAGTTTGAACATTAAAACTTTTTAGAGTATCAACTAACATTTGTCCGTTGTTTTGTAGCTCTTCCGATATCGCAGTATCATTTTGACGTATAGATTTCTTTAAAAGTTCAATTGGTGGAAAATAATATTTATCGCTTCCATTTTGTATGTCTATAGGTTTATCTTCATCAATTTTTTCAATCGATTCTTGGATATCTTTTTGTTTATTAGATTTCTCAATAAATTCCGCCGTAACTTTTGCTATATTTTGATCTTCATTTCTTTCTGCGTTGTTATTCCATTCTTCAGCATTTGCATCATCAACTTCTTTGAATATATTTTTATCTTTGTTACTTTTTAAATCAAAGGCTTTTTTTAGTCTATCAAAATGTACATTTTCTGTGTCACTTTGATTCTCTAAATTTTTATTATTATTTATAGGCACGTCTATATTAAAATCTTTTACTTTTCTAAATTCCTCTTTAACTCTGTTCCTCTTTTCAACATTCTCTTTTATCGCATTTACAGGTTTAGTAAGCATATGAAAAAGTTGTATAAGACTAGTACTCGTTAATAGCATTATAAATATAAACAATAAAACTATATTTATAATCCTTGCTCCTACTAATCCGCATAACCAGACTAATGGTCCCCCAATAAGTATTCCAAAAAGTCCAGACCCTTCATTATTTATTCCCTCTTGATAAATATATTTTAATTGCTCAAAAAAGGTAAAGCTTTCATCCACTTTACTCGAAGATGAGAATACATATATAAAAGAGCAAAATAGAACTATTACTCCACATGAAATCCATACCTTTACGCTTATATTTTTCATTGTATTGCCTAAAGAAGTAGATACCGCAATATAGCCCAATAAAATAGGCCATAATACCGAGCAAGTGCCAAATAAACCCAGCATAAAGTTGTGTAAAGCAAGCCAAATATTTTCTCCAGATATAAGGGTTATGCAAAGCATTAATATTGCTAAGCCAAAAAGTATTATTGATTCTATTTGCTTTTCATATGATGTATTTTTTTCTGGCTTCTTTGGTAAATTTTTTTCCATATTCTTTGTATGCGTTCCTGATTTTTTTACAGTATTACTTTTACTACTCTTTTGATTTTTAATTGCCACAGCTCGATATACCACCTTATTTTTCCTTTATTAAAGAGGAATTCCTGTAAACACATTTACTCCATTAATCATTTCAATTATTCCAATAATCACAGATAAAGTTCCAACTACCAAAGTATAAATTACAAATATATTCATCTTATCCGTTGCCAATAACCATTTAAATAAAACAATAGCCATAAATCCTACAACAGCAGAAACTATAATACCTATAATTATCGGCATTATTTCAATATTAGTTCCCGCAGAGCTTTCCGAAAATTCTTTTAACTCCAACAATGCCGCTGCCATTATAGACGGTATTCCCAATATAAAAGAATAATCAAGTGCAGCTTGCCTATCAATTCCTCTCATAAGACCAACTGATAACGTTGAACCAGACCTTGAAATTCCCGGAAAGATTGCAGCTATACATTGCGTAAAACCTACACAAATAGAATCCAGAACATTAAAGCTTTTCTTACCTTGCTTTTTATAGCTATGTTTAGAATATTTTCCAACACCATTTTTTGTTTTAGATATACCTACACTTAGTAAAATGCTTGTAATTAACAATGATATTCCAACTAAAATTATTGAACTTTGATTGGATAATTTTTCTGCTAAATCTTTTATATTACTTCCTGTTCCAGGTATAGGTAAAAACAACAAAAATAGCGGCATCAAACCTATTATAAGCATAACTACCATTCGTTTTTCATCTTTTAGATTATTCCACCTGAAATTACCTGTAAATATATCTTTTATTATTTCAAAGAAAGCCACTATGAGCTTTATAACTAATTTATAATAAACTGCTAGGACTGCTATAAGCGTACCTAAGTGTAACATAACATCAAAAAATAAATTATTTTCTTTAACACCTAATATATGCTGTGATAATAACAAATGGCCACTACTGGAAACTGGTAAAAATTCCGTTAATCCTTGTACTATTCCCTGTACAACCGCCTCAAAAATCCCCATTTAAATTTCCTCCACATAACTATAATTTTATAAATTAAAATGCCACTAAAAAACATACGTGGCATCTAAATTTAATATTTAAAAATCAATAAATTCATCTTACTTATGATACTTTCCTGAATTCATTATCTGAAAAGCTCTATATATTTGTTCACATACCATAACACGTGTCAATTGATGTGTAAACGTCATATCAGATAAAGAAAGCTTCAAATCAGCAAAACCTTTAACTTCTTTAGATAGTCCCCAAGAGCCACCTATAATAATGCATATACTACTTGTTTTATTTGTTTGTAATTCTGATATGTAACTTGATAACTCTTTTGAAGAAAATCTTTTACCTTCTATACATAATGCTACCACATAAGAGTTTTTGGGTATTTTAGATAATATACTTTTTCCTTCCTCTTCTATACATTTATCAATCTGAGCCTTTACTGGATTCTTATCTAATATTTTATATTCATCAAGTTCTATAATATTTAACTTACAAAATGCTGATAATCTTTTAGTATATTCCTGTACGGCTTCTCTGAGATAAGATTCTTTCAATTTTCCTATACACAATATATTTATCTTTGTCATATTAAAAAATCACATTACACTCATTATTATTAAATTTAGGAGCTACATCTAATGTAAAATCATGATTTAATTGCATATTATGCTCTCTTAATGAACTTATAGAAGATTGCATTGCTAATTCCGGAATATTATTTTCAGAGCTTAAATGAGATAAAATAAATCGTTTTGCACCATTATTTACTAATTTAGGCAATATATTAGCACAAGCCTCATTGGATAAATGCCCCTTAGAAGATAAAATTCTTCGTTTTAAAAAATAAGGATACCTACCATTCTCTAACATCCCTACATCATGATTAGATTCAATCAAAACAACCTCACACCCTAAAAGTGCTTTTTCAACCTCATTTGAAATATATCCCAAATCCGTACATACAGCAATTTTTTTATTTCCTAGATTTACTACATATCCAAAACTTTCCACGGAATCATGTGATGTTTTAAAAGGTTTTACATGAATTTCTCCGACTGAAACTCCATCTATATTTATTGAATCATATTCAAACTTATTATTTAATATACCCATATTCCCCATTACATTTAAAGTTTTCTCACCAGCATATAGCTTTAAATTATACCTAGAAACAAAAACTCTTATACCACTAATATGGTCACTATGTTCATGAGTTACAAATATACTTTTTATTTTCCTTACATCTATATTATTACTAAATAAAGCCATTTCTATCTGCTTAGCATTTCGCCCTGCATCAATCAATATCGCCTCATTATTATGCTCTATATAGATACTATTACCACTACTACCGCTAAATAGTGGACACAATCTTGACAAAAAGCTTACCCCCATGTATTGTATGTTAAATTATTATAATGCAGCAGCTACTGCTGGAATCTGCTCTTCAACTACTATCTTTTTTATATCTGCACCTAATCCTTGTAATTTTCCAACAATGTTTTCATATCCTCTTTCAATATGCCCAATATCCTCTATAGTAGTCAATCCATTAGCTGATAATCCCGCTATTACTAATGCAGCTCCTGCTCTTAAATCAGTTGCTTTTACTGGAGCACCAACTAAATTTTCTATTCCTTCAACAACTGCAATTTTACCATCCACAGATATCTGAGCTCCCATTCTTCTTAATTCAGACACATATCTAAATCTATTGTCCCAAACAGCCTCATTTACAATACTTGTTCCTTCGCAAATAGACAATAAAGCCGTAATTTGAGGTTGCATATCTGTTGGAAATCCCGGATGAGGCATAGTTTTTATATTGCATTTATTTAACTTACCATCACAATATGCTCTTATTGAATCATCATATTCTTCTATTTGTACGCCAATTTCTTCCAACTTAGCAGTAATTGATTCTAAATGCTTCGGTATAACATTAGTTACCGTCACATCTCCTCCTGTTGCAGCAGCGGCTATCATATAAGTTCCTGCTTCTATCTGGTCAGGAATAATAGAGTAAGTTGTTCCACTTAACTTCTTTACCCCTCTTATTTTTATAACATCTGTTCCTGCACCACGTACATCTGCTCCCATACAATTCAAAAAGTTTGCTAAATCAACTATATGAGGCTCTTTTGCTGCATTTTCTATAGTAGTTAAGCCTTCAGCCTTTACAGCAGCGAGCATGATGTTAACTGTTGCCCCTACAGAAACTACATCCATATATATATTACTTCCAACTAATTTGTCGCAATCAACATGAACCATTCCACCATCTACTCTGTATTTAGCACCAAGAGCCATAAATCCCTTCAAATGTTGGTCAATTGGTCTCACTCCAAAATCACACCCACCAGGTAACGATACCACTGCACTTGAAAATTTTCCTAATAATGCCCCTAAAAGATAATAAGAAGCCCTCATATGACGCATTAATTCATAAGAAGCCACAGGAGATACTATCTTCCTAGGATCAATTTCAAGAGTATTTTTATTCACCATTTTCACAATGGCTCCCATTTCACTCAATATTTTAGCTATTAATGTAATGTCACTAATATTAGGTATATTTTCAATCCTACATACCCCTTCTGACAACACTACTGCTGGTATTATTGCAAGAGCGGCATTCTTAGCACCACTTATTGGTACAGTCCCTCTTAATTTTTTTCCTCCAGATATTACAATAGTATCCAAAACAATGCACTCCCTCATAAAAAACTATTTAAAACTCTCTATTAAACAATAATTAATTACAATTTTATATACAATATACTTTATTTCTTAAAATAAGCAAAATTATCCTACCAACATCTTATATTAATATATTATTGATAAAAAGTCAATAATGAATCTCTTATGATGAACCTTTTGATATACTTGATACTATTATTTTATCCTATATTTCAGCATAAAATTTATAGAAATTATAGGGCTAGTTTAATATAAAATTTTAATTAATATTAAAAATTATTCATTTTTACTTTTAACTTTTTTCTCAGATTTATCCTTAGAATTATTTTTTTCTTTATGCTTATCAATCATTTTATATAGATGTTTAATTGCATCCGACAAATTTCCTACCTGATCTATAAGACCTTCATCTACTGCTTTATTGCCATCTAATATCGTTCCTACGTCTAAAACTAATTCTTCTGTATTCATATAAAGTTCACAAAATCTTTCTGGCGTAATTTTTGAATTCTCTATCACAAAATTTGTTATCCTCGTCTGCATTCTTCTAAAGTATTCAAATGTTTGGGGTAAACCTACAGTTAAACCGTTAGTTCTTACAGGATGTATCGTCATTGTTGCGGATTTAACTATAAAAGATTTTTTGGCAGATACAGCCAATGGTACCCCTATTGAATGTCCTCCTCCTAAAACAATTGATACGGTTGGTTTTGACATTCCTGCAATTAACTCTGCAATAGCAAGTCCTGCTTCAACATCTCCTCCAACTGTATTTAGAAGAAGTAACAACCCATCTATTTTAGGATTTTCCTCTATTGAAACAAGCTGTGGTATAACATGCTCGTATTTTGTAGTTTTATTTTCGGAAGATAATATATAATGCCCTTCTATCTGACCAATTATAGTAAGACAATAAATTGTCTTACCATTTGCTGCAGTTATAACAGATCCCATTTCTTTTATCAATTCATTTGGTTTATTATTTATATTGTTTATTTTGCCATTATTTTCATTATCAGTTTTTTCCGATATACTATTAATATGATTTTTTTTCATATCAAAAAATCCTCCTTTAAAATATTTTGTTCATTATAATTAATATAATTCATAAAATCAGTAATACTATTAAAATAAAATATTGTAATAATAATAGTTTATTATTTATAAAAACATTGACAAATTTAGTTAAAAATAGTATCATTATATAAAGGTGAATTTTTATGTATATTTACCTAATATAATAAAGCACGGAGGATGATATATATGAAATATCAAGGAATTAACAATAAAGGATTAGAAAAATTACTTGACAAAATGCATAACGACAAAGATTTTGCTGAACAACTCTTAAGTAAAAAATCTATAGAAGAAATGTATAATTTTGCATCCGAAAAAACTCCTGAAAAATCCCTTGAATATAGCTTTGAGGAATTTCAAGATGTAATGAAAAAAATATTTATCTCTTCTAACAAATTAAATAATGACGACTTAGCTAATGTCAATGGTGGCTTAAGTGCCAGTGTTTGGGTATCTGGTATTTTGGCTTTTCGGAATGAGGGCGGATTTAAACATTTATCCACCTTATTGGGAAAAATTTTTCCGTCGGAATCAGAGAAAGAAACTCCGAACAACGCAAATACGTAATAACATCTAGAAAATTACGACTTAAATCCTTAATCAATATGAATTTTTCATTAATCGTTAAAAATAAAAGAATACCATCAACATAGCGGTATTCTTTTATTTTTATTTAGAATATTCTTTAGATAATTTAATACCATTTTTTACATAGTCTGTTCCAAAGCATTCATATATTTTATACGAATATCTTGTACATGGATCATATACCCTTTGTTTCATCTTATTTATTATTTTAATTGCATCCAATTTAGTTGTATTTATAAAAAACTTTTCCATATCATTTAAAATATCAATAGCCCACTCGCTTAAAGTTATATCTTTACCATTATTATTTAAATATAACTTACTTACGTCAAATAATGAAGCTTTCTTATGATTTGCTAAAGCATTAATCTGTTCTCTTTCTTTAAATACTATACTATCTTTATAAGTTAAATAAATTATAAAATAGTGAATAAAATCTAAGTCTTCTTTAAATATCCCTAATTTAGAAAAAGGATTAATATCAAAAACCCTTATTTCTATATGGTCAACACCATTACTTTTTAATCTATCTAAAGAATTTAGTCCTTTACATTTTATTCTAACTGGTTTATAGAACTCTGTACACGAATAAAGTAGTTTTTTTCTTATATTTATTTTTATACTTTCAACATACGATTCTATATCATTATAATCAATTATAGGAATAAAATTATTCCAAAATCCATTTACTCCATTCCTTCTTGACGCTTCACCTATAAATATAGATTTTCCCAATTGCTTGTCATCTAATAAAGAACCGTCAAATACGGGACTAGCAGATGTTAAATATACTAATAGCCAGCTTAAATGCTCCAATTTTTTAGAAAGCTCTAAATATAATTTATTTTTAAATTTCTGTAAATTATCAAATTTACTTTTTCTAAATTCTTCTTCCAAAAATTCATTAGAATATGAGTAATTAAAATGTATACCACAATATATCATTTTTTTATCGCCATATTTTTTAGATAAATATTGCCTGTATATTTTTTTAGCTTTGCTTTCTTCTTCGTAATCCGCAATAGGTATTCCTTTTGAAGAGGATATATATGGCGGATTACTAAATGGCCATATATACTCCTTTTCTTTCATATTATTTAAACAAAACTTTATATCGCTATCAATCTTTTCTACACATGAATAAAGCTCTGACGTACTATTGCATACTGGACTTATAAGTTCTAGTTGGCTTTCGCAAAAATCTCTATCTACATATTTGTTTTTTCCAAAAGGATGCTTTATTTGACTTATATATCCATCACTTGTTATTCTAAGATTTTCTCTTTCCAAACCAAACTGTCCATAGAAAACCTTTTTGTTAAATTCTCTATTTAAAAAATTATTCACTAATAAATTCATTCCCTCAGTATATAATTTTATTTATATAATAAAGTACTATTATTTTAATATTACATTTATTCCTAATATTTAATACAAACTGATTTATGCAAATTTAAATTCTTAAAATTAGGGAATGCACAAAATAGATGTCTTAAATATAAGCTTTCCAGAAAATGTAACTTTTAAAGGCTTGCTTAAACGTGAGTTCTAGCAGAAGTTATATTCCATTGAGTCGTAAAAATTAATATATAACCACGCAAAATGGCACTTCCTAAAATTATATATTTAAATTGTAAATATACTAGATAGCGTCATGTATATGTTCAGAAACAACACTCATAATCTTAGGGTCTACAGCAAAAATGTGCTTTTTACCATCAACATAATCTAAATCAAACTTGTTTGCATACCTTTTTTTGTATATTTTTAGTGCTGTACTAATCATATTTTTACCTAGCAATTCTTCCGCTCTAAGACGTTCACATTTATTGGTTAATACTTCGCTGGCTAGATCTTCTACTTTTTCTCTATAATTATTATACCATGGCAACATCCTCTGCATACCTCTAGAATTATTTGCATAAAGAATTTGATCTCCCTCCGATATTATACTATCTATACCAGCAGCCATAATTTTTTTACGTTCCTCTAGCGTAAAATATGTTTTTTCTCCAGCAAGTAAATAAAGCGTACACAATGCAGCTCTCATACCCATCCATTGATATTTAAAATTATCTACTGACGGATCTTTTTCAATTGCCTTTATTACGTCTTCAACTTTTGGTTCTGCTTTCATACTCTTTATCGGTAATTCAGACTGTTCTTGATTTATCAACTCACGTTCTTTAACGTTATTTGATCCCTCGTTATCAGTTTTTATCGGTATTTGTACGTTGTTTGACGTTCCTCCAGTGCTTTGAGCAGTACTAGGTTCGTTATTTTTAGGTAGATCTTCAACCGATGGCAATTTAGGCCACTCGTATACAGGTCCATCTCTTTTTATCGCATCACTAAATATATATCCAATTGTGGAATCAGATTCATTATTCCCATCTACTTGCTTCATCAAAGTCTTATCCTTCATCACTTTTTTAACTTCGTCTCTTATATTCCCCGATCCTACAATAGAGCCTACATCGTTGGTTAACTTGTTAATATATTCATTTATCTCCTCGAGCCATGTATTGTTATTTTCATCACTTTGTTCGCCATCATCGTCGTTATCTTCTAATTTCCGAAGTTCACTATAGAAATAATTGTCCCAATTAACTTCGTAAGTATGAGCTACCGCTCCCTTATCAAAAATATCAATTAATTTTCTTCTATTTTTTTCGTTATCATTGTTGGTTATATTTTTTATTTCTCCTTTATCATTTGTAATTCTTTTTGCCTCATTATTCTCATTTTTTCTACCTCCTATAGCAACATTTGCTAATGTTCTTAATCGCGCCCTTGCCATTTGATAGTCTGAAATAAATTTATTGTTATCATAGACATTCATCACATCATTGTCCGATTCACCTTCAGGCTTACCTTTAGACCCAAATAAAGAAGGTAGATTTGCTGCACTGTAACGTAACAACCATTTTGCAAAATGCATTTGATTCTTCCGAATTGATTGATCCTTTATTTCACTTTCTAGTTCTTCCTGCTCAAAAGCCCTCAATAAATTAAGTGCTGCACCATGTATTCTAGCAAAAAACATCAGAAAATCATATTCAGGTAATGACAGTTTTGCTCCTTCTTCAATAAGTTCTTTCTTTTCAAGTGCTTCCTTTTCTTCAATAAATTTTTTTAACTCCATACCATCATTATTTATACCAACATTTATCCATTTTTTAAACTCGGTATAACATACACTTTCATCTTCACCACTTAAATTCTCACAAGCTTTAGAAAGATTTTCAATAAAAGTTACTAATTTATCAGTGTTTTCTCCTCTTTGTAAATTATGTGGTATAGAACTGTCTAAATCCACTTCTCCTTTAGAAACCTTTCCTTCAAATTTCTTTCCGTCAGACTTCGGTTCTCTAGGAGTCTCTCCGTCAGTTACTAAATCTACTGCACTAAAAAACGGTTTCCAGTCTTCTTTAACTTTTTTTTCTATTATTTCGTTACCATCTTCATCTTTCTCATCTGTTTCTTTATAATCATAATAATCCTCAAGAGAATTTATATCTCTTAACGATTGTTGAATGTATGTCTGTATTTCTGCAAGTGACTCCGCTATTTCTGCTTCCAAATTTTCCCCCGAAATATCTCTTCCACTTGAACTAATAAATCCTCCTTCAAATTCTCCTTTATAAGTTCCATCTAATTTTTTGTTACTTAATGGTTTAGATTGAGCTTTGCCATTTGCTGGTTTAAAATCCGCTTTATTAGTGTCAAATACTCCACTAAGCTTAGCTTGGTCATTTACAAATTTAGTTTTGTTAAGAATTTTACCTTTGATCGTTCCATGAAACCTACAACCTTCTGTAAAGGTATAAGTACCTTTGTCTTTATTATTGTTCTCATCCTTCATCTTTTTAGCCCACGACGCACCACTTTCTTTCTGAGTGCCTTCTTTCTGAGTGTCTTCTTTCTGAGTGTCTTCTTTCTGAGTGCCTTCTTTCTGAGTGCCTTCTTGCTGAGTGTCTTCTTGCTGAGTGTCTTCTTGCTGAGTGTCTTTGGTAAGGTTTGTACCTTTCAACTTATCATCTTGTATATCTTTACTATTTACTTCATCACTTTGAGCAGTAACTAGCTTACCACCCTTTTTTAACTTAAAACCTTTCATTGTTTTATAACACCGTTTGCTGCCAAATCCGTAATAGTCGTTGTCATCATCGTCGTCATCGTCATCATCATCGTCCCGACGTTTCTCACTACTGTCGTATAATGCCATTTTATCTATCCCTTCAATATTTTCTTGCGAATTATGAACTAACACATATAAATGGCCACATATCTCTCTTACACCGTTTTGAAGTGTTACCTTATCTTCCCCTTTTGCAGTGGGAATACTAATCGGTAAAATAATATCACTAGAGGAATCACCTTTATATATATAACTCAAGTAGGATTTATCTTTTAGACCTTTTTCTAGATCATTTCGCACACCATCGAATTTTTGTTTAGTTAGACCTTTGTCATCAGTTTCAATTAACTTACCTAATTCAACTTTAACCATTCATTATCACCCCTATACTATAAAAACAAACAGTTACCTAAGCGCCGCATCAGCAATCAGCATAGCGTTCATCACACCAAAACTCGCAGCCTTGTCTGCCGCATTTTTAATTCTTTGCAAAAGACTTTCACTATTAGCGTTACCTAATCTCATGGTCACCATAACATCAGCCTTTAAAACGTGCCCCCATCTTGAAAAACATGTATAATGACCCGAAACCCGTTCTAACGTCCCTTTGTACACTACTGCTCCCCAATAAAAAGCTGCCACATGGTTCGCACCTCGTCTTGACCAATAGGCAAGTCTATCCAAAGCAGACACACCGCCCTTGCCTTTGTCATCAAAATCAGTGCAAACAAGAGATAAATCTGTATATATAGAATCATTCATAGACGCTGCCATATATTCATCATATATATCAAATTTCAAAGGTATATCAATAGTACTTTCACCCGATCCTTTAGTCTGAGCTTGCATATCACCAGCCGCCATACTCTTGGCTATTTCTTTAACTTTTAATCCATAATTAAACTCTATATCATTAGGATTTATCTGAACATTCAGAGTATCAGACTCTTTTTTATCAGTTGCTTCTATAATAAACTTTGCTTTTTCAACTATGCTAAAATCATTTAAAACATAATCTCTAACATCCGCCATATATATCACCTCATATAATTGTTTTATTATATAATACAATATTTAAAACCATTTTGCAAGCTATTTATATAAAATAATTATAAAGCAAGAGGTTATTATTATTGAAATAACCTCTTGTTAAATATATTTATATACTTTAATAATATTATTAAATATTTTTCATTTCAAATTGGCTATAGTACATTTTAGAATAAAATCCATCTTGCTGAATCAATTTATCGTGTGAGCCTTTCTCTATTATATTACCGTTATTCATTACTAATATAATATCAGCATTTCTTATCGTAGATAATCTATGTGCAACTACAAAGCTGGTTCTACCTTTCATTAATTTATCAAAGGCTTCTTGTACTTTTTGTTCAGTTCTTGTATCGATGTTACTCGTTGCTTCGTCAAGAATTAAAATCTTAGGGTCCTTCATCATTACTCTTGCTATACATAATAACTGTTTTTGCCCTTGAGATATATTTACTCCGTTTTCAAGTAATATCGTATTATATCCATGCTCTAGTTTTCTTATAAAGTTATCGGCATTAGCGGCCTTAGCAGCCTCAATAATCTTTTCATCTGAAGCAGATTCACAGCCATAGGCTATATTATCTCTTACAGTTCCGGAATAAAGCCATGTATCTTGAAGTACCATACCATAAAGATTCCTTAAATCTTCTCTTGTCATATCTCTTATGGGAATTCCGTCTATTTTTATTTGTCCCTTCGTTGGTTCATAAAAGCGCATTAATAGATTAATAATTGTAGTTTTTCCGCATCCTGTTGGACCAACAATCGCAATTTTTTGTCCTGATTTTACTTCTAAATTGAAATCTTCTATAAGGCTTGTATCCTTGGTATATGAAAAATATAAATTTTCTATGCTAACATTTCCCTTGCAATCATTTAATTTTACAGGATTATCTTTATCGGGTTCCTCCACATTTTCATCTAATACGTTAAATACTCTTTGTAAGGCTGCCGTTGCTGATTGCAGTTGCGTAACAACACTTGTTATTTCTATAAACGGTCTAGTGTATTGATTTACATATATTAATAATGACGATACTTGTCCAATCGTCAAGGTTTGTTCTCCAAGTACTATCATTGCCCCATACACTCCAACTAGAGCATATATTAATACGCTTACGAATCTTATGGATGGATTTGTAAGTGATGAATAAAACTGTGAATCCACTCCACTTTTATATAATTTTTCATTTATAGTTCCAAACTTTTGTATTGCACATTTTTCATATTTAAAAGCTGAAACTATTTTTTGCTGTGATATCATCTCTTCAGTGTATCCCGTCAAATCTCCCTGTAATTTAGCTTGGCTTCTAAAGGCTATATAGGATTTACTAACTATAAAATAAGATACTAATATAAATAAAGGAGTTAAAATAATTACCATCAAAGATACCTTTACACTTATTAACATCATAAATACTATAGTTCCAACTACCATTATTATTCCAGAGAAAACCTGATTAAATTGCATTACACCTTCAGAAACAGCATCCAAATCATTTATCATTCGGCTTACAATATCACCATGAGGCTTTGTATCCATATAACTAAGCGGCATATAATTTATACGCTTAAACATCTCATCTCTAATATTATTTGATAACTTATAAGAAAATGAAGCACCATAAAACGAATACATCCATTGAAATACACTACACAAAATTGCTAATAAAAATAAAATAATAGTATTTCTAAATATCCCGTTGAAGTCAACATTACCTTGTCCAATTGCTAAATCTATTGCATTTCCAACTATAACAGGTATCATTGCTGCAAAAATAGTACCTATTATTCCTGAAACAACATTAATTATAAATTCTATCTTTAAAGGCTTTACATACACAAATAAACGTTTCAATATTTTCCAATTCATAGAATTTCACCTACCTTTTATCCCACTTGTGAATTATAAATTTCTTTATATAAATTACAATTTTCTAATAATTCTTCATGTGTACCTAAACCGGCAATTTTACCGTCATCTAAAACTAATATTTTATCTGCAAACCGTATGCTAGAAAATTTTTGAGATATAATTATAACCGTTATTCCAGAAATTTTCCCTAATTCTTTCCGCAAATTAGCATCAGTATTTGCATCCAATGCACTAGAGCTATCATCAAGTATTAATATTTCCGGATTACCAACTAAAGCCCTTGCTATTGTCAATCTTTGTTTTTGTCCGCCGGAAAGATTCTTTCCATCTCGTTCTATTTTAAAATTAAGTCCTCCATTTAATTTACTTACAAAATCATAAGACTGTGATATTTTTAATGCTCTTTCTATGTCTTCTTTTGTTATGTCTTTACGCCCCATTTTTAAATTTTCTTCTACTGTTCCTGAAAAGAGTATAGCCTTTTGCGGTACAATTCCTATTTTTTCTCTTAAATCAGATACTTTATAATCTTTAACGTCTATTCCATCAATAAGTATTTTTCCTTTACAAACATCATAAAATCTTGATAATAAATTTATAAATGTAGATTTTCCAGAACCAGTTCCGCCAATAATTCCTAAGGTTTCATTTTTCTTTATAGTAATAGATATATCCTTTAAAACATCGTCTTCTCCATGCTCATACGTAAAACTTACATTCTGAAACTCTACCTTATTAACTGTTTCATTTTTGGTTATGACTTTTGTATCTCCATCTAGTATATCAGGCTCTATATTAAGTATCTCAAATATTCTTTTTGAAGCTGCTGAGGCTCTTGTAAATAACATTACGAGCATTGCTACTATAAATAAAACCATTAATATCTGCATCATATAATTAATTAATGCCAATATCTTACCCTGTAATAATAAACCCGAATTAATCTGAAATGCTCCTATCCATAAGATGGCTATTATTGAAAAATCTACCACTATATAAGTTAAAGGATTCAAAAAGGCTAATATTTTAGCTATTGCAACATCAATATCGAGGAGGTTACCTCCAGCATTTTCAAATCTGTTTATCTCATTTTTCTGCTTTGAAAATGCTCTTATCACTCTACTTCCATCAAGATTTTCTCTAGCAAGTAATGATATTTTATCTAATTTTGTTTGTCTCCTAGTGAACATCGGCGATGCCTTAGTTATAAGTAAAAATAGAACCAATGATATCACTACTACAGCTATCAAAAATATAATAGACATCCTTGCATCTATCATCACGGACATTATAACAGAACCTATAAGTAAAAATGGAGCTCTTATTGCTAATCTTATTGTCATAGCAATAGCATTTTGTAAGTTATTTACGTCATTTGTTATTCTCGTAATTAATGAAGATGTACCAAGAGTATCGATTTGCCTATATGACAAACAATTAACACGTTCAAATACTGCTTTTCTTAAATCTACACCTACTCCCTGTGAAGCTTTGGCAGCTAAGTACTGACAACCAACAGCTGCAGTCAGACCTCCAATCGCAAATAAAACTATAAGGGCCCCCATTTTCACTATATATTCTTTGTCCCTATTAGCTATACCAATATCTATAACATTAGCCATATATATTGGTATAATTAATTCAAACACTGCTTCTATTAACTTAAAAAAAGGACCCCATATTATGTGTAATTTATATTTTTTTAAAAAACTAGATAATTTAACCATAAACGCCTCCAAAATTTTATGTGTATTACTAAATATAGTAACATATTTTTCTAAATCAGTCTAGTATGTAAACTAAAAAAATATATTAATTGGCATCACACCATAATATAAGTCCTTATTCTAATTATTTATTAAATTATAAATTGTTGAGTGGAGTACCCCCATATTTTTTATACCAACAATCTGGCATCAACGGATTATTTGACTTTTTTGCTTTCTCTACATCAACATGATCCTCTTCTCCATCTCTTATTCGTCTAGCTACTAATACTGTCCTAAAATCTTCAAATTCATATGAACAAGTAGAAAGGGGAACAATACTGTCTTCATCGTTTACATCTACAGGAACATCAAGTAAAGACCTTATTTTCACATTATGAATATAATCGAGAAAATCTTTTTTATCTTTAAATGAATTTTTTATATAATCAAAAATTTCTCCATGTTCTTTTTTAGTATTAGTTTTAAATATAGAAATTATTTTATATTTGGTAACTTCATTACCTGTATCTATTACTATTATTGGATGTTCCTGGTAAAAATTTAAATCTGAAAATTTTGTTATTACCGCAAACATACTACCATCTCTCATGTGATGTCCATGTAGTATCAAATTTTTAACTTCCATTCCTAGTGTATTATTAGGGTCTATGAATATACTTCCATACCTAGATTTTTCCTTTTTATAATTATGATTTAAATAAAAATTCGAGTCATCCTTTGGAGGCTGTAATATTGGATAATCAATAATAGTATCTGGAATATTAATCCAGCCTATTATGTCAGAATTAATATCTTTTAAAATAGATAATTTACTTTGCGTAGAATTATTATCATTAATTAAATTTTTATCTTGATAATATATTTCTTTTATATAATTATCATCTCTATTCTTTTCAAATGGGTCTATTAATAAAATTTTCAATAAATTAAATGTAGAAATGAAAAATATAAACGCACATAAAGTAATTAGAATCTTTCTTACTTTTCTCAAAGTTATCACTCACTTATCCTAAGATTCTATCATAACTATCCTAGAATTATTCACAGCTTCATCTATAAGTTTTTCCCATTCTATGGCCGATTCTGCTATTTTTACATACTTTATTTTTGGCTTAGTTCTTGGATGCTTTGGCACAAATACTGTACAACAATCTTCGTAAGGTTGGATTGATATATCAAAAGTTTCTATTTTTCTTGATATTTCTATTATGTCATTTTTATCCATACCTATAAGCGGTCTAAATATAGGCATAGAAACTGATTCATCAGTACATGATATTGCCTGTATTGTTTGACTTGCAACTTGCCCTAGGCTTTCTCCTGTTATTATTGCCTCACATTCTTCATTCTTAGATATTATCTCAGAAATTTTCATCATTATTCTTCTCATTATTATCGTAAATAATTCTTCAGGACACTTTTTCTTTATAATTTCTTGTATTTCCGTAAATGGTACTATAAACAATTTTATTTTACCGCTGTATTCACTTACCTTCTCTAATAATTCAATAACCTTTTGCTCTGCTCTTTCGCTTGTATATGGTGGACTTGCAAAATGTATCGCCGTAAGACTTACACCTCTTTTAGCCATCATCCATGCTGCAACAGGGCTATCTATTCCACCCGAAATCATTATAGATGCTTTTCCACCTGTACCTATCGGTATTCCTCCGGCTCCTTTTTCTGATATTCCATGGATATACGCTCCAAAATCGCGTATTTCAATTATTACAGTAAAATCAGGGTTATGTACATCAACAGATAAATTAGAGAATTCTTCTAATAAATATCCTCCAACTTCTTCACATATTTGAGGAGATTTCATACTAAATTTTTTATCAGACCTCTTTGCTTCAACCTTAAATGTTCTTACATTGCTTAATTCTCTTTTTAAATACTCAGCTGTTTTTTCTTTTATTATATTAATATCCTTTTCTACAACACTAGCCTTAGAAAAAGATGCTATACCAAATATCTTACTTATTATTGTTACTATATCATCAATATCTGAATTATCTACTGGCTCTAAAAACACTGTAGATTGTGCACTTTTAATTTTATAATCTCCAAATTTAGAAACACGCTGCTTTATAGTCTTTATTAACATATCTTCAAATCTTTTTTTATTTAATCCTTTTAAAACTATTTCACCAAATTTAATTAGCATTACTTCTTTCATAAACACATTTCTCCCATTCATATTTTCGCTATTTTATTCATTCCTTCTTTTATTGCAGATACTAAATAATCTATATCATCTTTAGTATTATGCCTTGAAAAACTCACTCTTATTGCTGAATCTATTCGATTTATTGGTACTTCCATTGCATTAAGAACATAACTCTTTTTCCCTTTTGAACATGCAGACCCACTAGAAACGTATATACCTTTCGACGATAAAAAATGTAGCATTGTTTCAGACTTTATACCACTTATAGAAAAATTTAATATGTATGGTAAACATCTATCTGATGAATTAATAAATATATATTTAATTCCTAACAGCCTTTCTCTCAAATAGCTATTCAGTTCCAATATTTTATCGTAAACGCCAGTACTATCACAATAATCTAAAATAGCTTCTCCAAAGCCAGCAATCAGAGGCGTTGATTGTGTACCTGGACGCATTCCTTTTTCTTGTCCGCCCCCAAAGAATAAAGGTGATACTCTTACATTATCAGATATAAATAATCCTCCTATGCCTTTAGGACCATGTATTTTATGTGCACTAAAACTAATTAAATCAGCTTTAATCTTATTAACCTTAATTGGTATTTTACAAAATGCTTGTACAGCATCAATATGTAATAATGCCCTAGATTTCTTAAATTCTATTATGTCTTTTAGTTTCTCAACTGGATATATATTTCCTGTCTCGTTATTAACCATCATACAACTTACTAATATCGTATTATCATCTATTGCATTTTCAAATTGTTCTAATAATATTTTTCCTTCTACGTTAGGCTTAATATACTCCACTTCAAATCCTTGTTTTTCTAAAAATCTCATTGTTTCTAACACAGATGCATGTTCAACAGCCGTAGTTACTATCTTATTACCATTTCTTTTTTTAGAATTTACTGTACCTAAAATAGCTATATTGTTTGATTCTGTACCACCTGAAGTAAAATAAATTTCACTATTTTTACATCCAATAAAATCAGCTAATATTTTTTTTACATTATTAATACTTTTTTCTGCTTCAAATCCTTTTGTATGTAATGATGATGGATTACCATAATTTTTAGTCATCATATCCATCATCTTCTGTACAGCTCTATCGCATACTTTAGTTGTTGAACTGTTGTCTAAGTAAACCTCTCTCATTTTTATCTTCCTTTTTTATAATTACTCATCTCCAGATTATATCATAGAATTGCAATATCTTGAATTATATTTTTAATAAATATATCATAAATATTATATTACAAAAAGTTGTATTAACTAAAAAACATCAAGCAAAGCTAACAAAAAACTTTACTTGATATTCTAAAATATTTCAAACTAAAAGTTATGCATAAAAAGTTAAAATCCTCGGTGCAGAAACGCAAACTGACCTACCGGGAGATATAAATGGAGCTCCAAAAGTGATATCATAACTTCCTGCATTAAGACTTGCTTGTAATGTCCCAGCATAATTATTTAAATTTGTTCCTGCAGGAACTACTATAAAATCATGTCTTGATAAACATGAAATTTGATCTTGAGTAAAGCCTTCGTCAATTACAACCTTTTTGGTATGAACAATTCTTTGGGAATTAAAAACACTAAAGTCTGGAACAGTAAATATTTTTTTCCCCATAGCAGAAACATTTTTTCTATTAAACATACAAACAGCACCAATAGCCAAAAATAATAATGCGGATTTAGTTTTCATTTTCATTACCCCTTTATTTATAATTTGTTACCGCAATATTATTTTATCATAATAGCCTTTAAATATAAATTGTTTTTTAAGCAAAAATTAATGTTTGTAGAAATAACTCTATTTATTCATTTTAGGTTAATTAATTTTATTATTAGTATCGCCTTGTTCCTGATTTTCTAAAGAATTAGAGTTCGATATCACTTCACATTTTACAGCTAATTCTTTGCCACATTTACAGCAATACTTTGAATCGCTATCATTTTGATTGCCGCACGAACAACAAACTAATTTTTTCTTCAATGAAGCTACTTCAGATTTTAATTTACAAATTTTTTCATTTATATCATCTATTTGTTTAATATAATTTTCTACTTTAATTGCATCAGAAGTACCACTTTTTTCTGAATCATATACCAATTTACCTAACTCCTGATATTTCTTTTTTAATTCATTGTTTTCTTCTGCTATGTTTATATTAATTTTAGATACATCAACAAAATATCCAGCTTTCTCTCCTACCACCCCAGCTGCATTCTTTGCCTTTACCACAAATTCTTCAAACATTCCCATTGTTATACACTCCTCATTAATTTTTAATCTGTATTATTAATTATAACACAAGCTTAGTAATTTCCGCCACCTATAAATTCCCTTATAAGTGAATCCTTAGGAACCAGGCTCTCATCTATAGGATAAAATCTTTCTAGTGAAGATATAAGAGCCAATGCATTCTTAAATAATGGACTTCCTTCCTTTATCTGCTGTAACATAGAGATAGCCTTATTTCTCAATACGCCCAGTTCATAAATATGAATTGAATTTATAGTTCTATCACTTGTTCTTTTGAATGGATATATATATAAATCCTGACCCCTACAAACATTATTCCACATGGAAAGGGTTGCTTTGACGTCTGATTTCCTTTTATCGTAATCTCTAGTAAGCCTTCTGACAAGCCTTATAGACCTATTTCTTATAACAAGTCCATTATAATCACTTATTCCCTGTTTTACACTTATATATACCCTAACAATTCCCTCATTTGGTAAATCATTAGTAAATATAGGATTTAAGCCGTGTATACCTTCTATTATTGCTATTTCATCATCTTTTAATTCAACATGTATTTTTTCTTTTGCTGGTTTTTTCGTAATGAAATCAAATTTTGGCATATCACATATACCTGTATTTAATAAATCTGATATACATTTCTTTATCTCTTTCACATCTAAAGCGTCAATTGATTCAAAATCTATCGTACCATCTGGAAGTACAGGTACTAAGCTTCTATCTCTATAAAAATCATCAAGTGATATTATAGCCGCCCCAGAGCCTCTTTTTTCTAATGCTTCTTTAATTTTATGTGAAGCTGTGGTTTTACCACTACCAGACGGACCGGATAGCATTACTATCTTACACTTTTTTTCTTGACTTAAAATATAATCTGCAACATCATTTATTTCTTTTCTAAAAGTGTTCTCTATATCCAAAATAAATTGTTCTGGACATCTTGCTGCTGCCTCATTAATCTGCTCTAACCCCAAAACAAACTTATGATATGAATTACTAAAGTTCTTCATAAAATTCAATCACCCTTCCCTTTCTTTTTATAATTTGTTCAAAATTGGCAATATACTCATATGCGAATTTATAATTAAATACTCTTTCTATTTTTCCATTTTTCATATTTTTTAGTTTCGTAACCGCTCCGGCTCCACATGATAATATTGTATGTGTTTCATCCATAATATATATATTGTATAGTCCATCAAAACCATCTTTTGACCATCCAACATTTTCCATATTTCCAATCATCCTACTTTGCCTATATAAGTAATATGGATGGTATTTATACTTCGGTAAACAATTGGATACCTCGTCAAGCATTTTCTTTACGTCAGCTCCAACTGGATCATAAATCTTCTCGTTATTTATATTGATATTAGAAGCACGTTTTAAAGATAAGGTATGTATTGTAATTCCCTCTGGAGAAAGATTAATTGTATCTGTCAAACTCATACAAAAACTTTCATAGGTATCTGAAGGTAACCCAGCTATTAAATCCATATTTATATTATTATGTCCACATTTACGTGCAATTTCAAATGCTTTTAAAGTTTGTTTACTGTCATGTTTTCTTCCTATTACTTTTAATACATCATCATTAAACGTTTGAGGATTTATACTTATTCTTGTTACTCCGCCTAATTTCATAACCCTTAACTTTTCTTCCGTTATTGTATCTGGACGCCCGGCCTCTATTGTAAATTCTTTACACGTAGACATATCAAAGTAAGTATTAATTGTATCTATCAACAATCCCAACTGAACTTCATTTAATGTTGTTGGTGTACCTCCACCTATATAAACTGTTTCTAAGTTTAGATTTATATCACTAGCAATTTTCGCAGTATACTTTAATTCTTCAACAAGTAATTCTACATATTTAGGAATTAAATTTGCACATTTCTCGATTGATTGAGATACAAACGAACAATATGCGCATCTTGTTGGACAAAATGGTATAGATACATATAAGCTAAAAGAATTAAATTTGGATTTATCTATAATTTTTTTTTCGTAGTAATTGGTTTCGACCGTCAAATTTATTTTTTCTTTAGATACCAATAACTTATTTTCAAAATAATCTAATGCAAATTCATCTCCCCCTTCCTCTATGAGACTTCTAAACAACTTTACAGGTCTTACTCCCGTAACAATTCCCCAACTAGGTTTTAGATTTGTAATTTTACTTAAAATTTTAAAAACCATTAACGAGATGATTCTTTCCATTTCATTTTTATCATCAAGCTCGCAAATTACTAAGTCTTCATCTCTATATATTTTACTATCAATTTCTGCAATTACCTCAAATTTAAATTTTTGATTTTCTTTTTTTATCTCTGTATAAACATAATTATCGTTATCATTTTCATCTAAAAGCCGATTATCTAATTCAACAAATTTTTCATTTGGGAAAAACAACCTGCATACATTTTCTATTTCATATATAAATTTATGATTTATAGTATATATTTTCATAATTTGCCTTTCTTAAATATAATTCTTCATTTCAATTCCTAGATTTGTTATATCTCCATGCCCTGGATAAACTGTAATATTATCATCCAAAGCCATTAACTTCTTTATAGAAGCATTCAAATCTTCTTTGCTTCCTGTTGGGAAATCAGTTCTGCCAAGTCCTTCTTTCATGATAGTATCACCTGAAAACATTACATCATCTGCTAAATAGCAAATACTGCCTTTCGTATGGCCAGGAGTATGTATTGCTGTTATTTTTGTATCTCCTAAAAATATACTTTCACCATCATCTAAAAGCAAATCTGCCTCAAAGTTTTCTATTCCTTTTCTTCCACGCATTGATGACATATTTAAACTATTGTCCTTAGTAAATTCATCCTCTTCCTTACCTATTACAATCTTAGCCCCTGTAAATCTCCTATATCTGCTTGCCCTTGTTATATGGTCAAAATGGCCATGGGTAAGTAATATATATTTAACATTTTCAATACCTAATTCGGTAATATCACTGTCTAATTGTTTACTAATACCACCAGGGTCTATTATTGCACCTAATCCCTGAGATTTATCCTTTATAAAATAACAATTGGTACGAATTGGACCTAAAACATAAGTTTTTACTTCTAACATAAATATTGCTTCCCATCTTAAAAATAAATTATATTATGCTCTTGAAATCGACAGTATACTTTCTACAGAATACAATTTCTTAATTACAGCATTTAAATGTTGTACATTCTTTACTTTTATGGATATATTTATAATTGCTATATTTTCTTTATTAACTCTTGAACTAATTTCATTTATAGATAAATTCATTTGTGCTAATTCATTAGCTATATCTGCAATTAATGCACATCTATCGCTAGCACGTATATTAACCATAGCTTTAAACGATTTTATATCGTCACATGCCCAATAAGAATTTACCCATCTTTCATTTTCGTTACACGTATTTAAATCTTGAGGTACATTTGGACAACTTCTTTTATGTATAGATACTCCATATCCTCTTGTAATAAATCCAACAATATTATCTCCAGGCACTGGATTACAACACTTTGAAAATCTTATTAGGCAGTTATTCATATTATCTACTACTACACTATTATAATTACTTTTATCAACCTTACTAACTGATACCTTCGGTTTAACACGATTTATATTCTTTAACTTTATATATTCCTCTTTTATTCTTGGAATAACTCTCCAAAGCTGTATTCCTCCATAACCTACTGAAGCATAAAAATCAGAAAGAGTTTTAAATTGATTTCTTCTTAAAATAGGCTCTAAAATCTTTTGTAATTCCTCTCCTGAAACAGATATATTATTTCTTCGAAGTTCTTTTTCTACCTCAAGATTACCTTCAATTATGTTTTCATCTCGTCTTTCACGTTTAAACCACTGTTTTATTTTTGTTTTTGCTTCACTTGTCCTAACAATTTTTATCCAGTCTCTACTTGGTCCCTTATTCCTATCCCTCGAGATAATAATATCTACAATTTCACCAGTTTTCACTTTATATGTTATAGGTACAATCCTTTTATCAACTTTAGCTCCTATCATTTTATTTCCTATTTCCGTGTGAATAGCATACGCAAAGTCAATAACAGTAGCTCCCATTGGTAAACTTACTACTTTTCCTTTTGGCGTTAATACAAACACCTCTTCTGGAGCTAAATCTAATTTTATACTACTTATAACATCAGTTGCATCTCCAGTTTCTTTTTGGTTATCAAGTATCTGATGAACCCAAGATGCATACTCTTCAAGAAAATCTTCACTTCCTGATATACCTAATTTATATTTCCAGTGTGCCGCTATACCATATTCAGCGGTCCTGTGCATTTCCCATGTTCTTATTTGCACCTCGAATGGTATTCCCTCTTTGCCCAAAACCGTTGTATGCAAAGACTGGTACATATTTAACTTTGGTATAGAAATATAATCTTTAAATCTATTAGGTATAGGTTGAAACATTTCGTGTACAAGTCCTAAGATATTATAACAATCGTTTACCGTATCAACTATAACTCTAACGGCATAAATATCATATATTTCCTCCATTACCTTACCTTTTACAAACATTTTTCTATATATTCCATTTGCACTCTTTACTCGGCCTTCAACATGAATATTAGGTATAAATTTAGATATTCTATCATATATCTTATTTTTAATAAGCTCTAAAAAATCTTCTCTATCATCCTTTTTTAGTGCTAATGAATGCTGTATTTCTCTATATGCCACAGGGTCTAAATACTTTAAAGAAATATCTTCAAGCTCTTCTTTTATTGCCCTTATTCCCAAACGATGAGCTATTGGAGCAAAAACCTCCATATTCTCTAAAGATTTATCTCTACGCTTTTGCTCGGGCATACATTCTATTGTACGCATATTTTGTAATCTATCTGCTAATTTTATTATTATTACTCTTATGTCCTTAGACATAGCTATTAACATTTTTCTTATATTCTTAGCTTGTTGTTCTTCCTTTGACGAATACGGTACTCTACCTAAATTCGTAACCCCACTTACTAAAACAAAGATTTCTTTTCCAAATTCTTTTTCCATCTCTTCTGCAGTAAAATCCGTATCCTCAAGAACATCATGCAACAGCGCAGCAGCTATTGTCTGCGTATCCATACCTAACCTAACAAGAATATATGCAACAGATACAGGATGTAAAATATACGGTACACCTGAAACTCTTTTTTGGTCCCCGTGAGTTTTCAACGCACATTTATATGCTTTATCTATAATATCCAAGTCATAAGATTTATCACTTTTACTTATTAAATCTACTAAACTATCATAATTATTATAACTTGACTCAAACATTACAACTTCACTTCCTCTAAATTTCTTTTAAGCTTCTAAGTATTCTAGAACTATCAAGATTCACCTTGCCTTTCATATTATTTATAATAATTTCATGTTCCCCTGCATCAGATGATATATCTGCTAACCTCAATTCCTTCATAACGTCTAATGCAATGCTAACTTTAGCCTCATTAATATCATTACTATTTATCATAGAGCTAATTATTTCAGCCTTATAAATCGGTCTTTTATTTGATTTTATATATCTATAAATATCAGCAAAATTTTCTCTTGTTGGAGTTATTAAATTTAGTTCTTCTTTGTTAAGATTTTTTCCATTTTTAAATTTTTCATATAGCCTATTCAAAGTTAATACTCTATTAGTATCAACACTAGAAAGCTTCAAGTCTATCATATAAATCGATAATGAAATAAATCCTGCATATTCATTTTTATTTAGTGTTACTGCTAAATCAAGAGTATCACCAACACAATACGGAAATCTTTTAATACTTTTTCTAAAATACATAACTGTTAATTCGGCTTTATCTCTTACAAATTTTAATTTAAGATGATTTCCTCCACCAACACTTGTTATATCTTTCAACACCATAGAATAAAGACCAAATATAGGCTCATTATTTCCTGTTCCAAAAGGTTTTAACCTATCTAAATCGTATAGCATTTCTTCAGATATAGTTGCGGGATTTAATTTACAGTCTATATGTGTTTTAAGGAATGGTATATTTTCTTCTCTATTTGCGTAATCAATTAATAAATTTTTAAATTTACCTATATTCTCTTTTTTTAGATTTAATCCAGCTGCCATGGGATGTCCACCAAATCTTTCCAACACACTAGAACAAGACGATATTGCTTCATGAATCGAAAAACCATCAATACTTCTACTAGAACCTTTTGCATTCTCATCGTCATAAGTTATTATTACGCATGGCTTACCGTACTTTATCATTACTCTTGAAGATAAAATTCCCAGTACTCCAGGATGCCATTTTTTACCTTCAGCTATAATTATACGTTCTAATACTCTGTTTGGTTCTTTTATAAATTGCGAATCTATACTTTCCATAATTTTAGATTCTATTGATTTTCTTAAGTTATTTTCACTATTTATTTCATTATATATCATTTCTGCATCTTCAGTAGTTTCAGCAAGCAATAACTTTACAGCTCTATCCGCACTGCCCATTCTTCCGCTTGCATTTATTTTAGGTACTACTCCAAAAGCTATATTTGTAGCATCTAATTGTTTACCATAAAGTCCTGCACTTTCTAAAAGTACTCTTATTCCTGGTCTTTTTGCCCTAGATATTATTTTTAATCCTTTTCTTATGAAATCCCTTGTTTCACCAATAAGTTCTATTGAATCTCCTATTGTACCTATTGTTACAAATTCTCCATAATTATTTATTATATCATTTAAATTAGTGCTCTTTTCACTTTCTAATGCTACAATCGCTTTAAAAGCCACACCTACTCCGGCAAACTTTTTAAATTCGCTTTTACAGTCTTCTCTAAACGGGTCAACTACGGCAATTGCATCTGGTAATTTTTCTGGCGGTCTATGGTGATCCGTTACTACTGTATCTATTCCTAAACTATTTGCATACTTTATCTCATTAAATGCTGATATGCCGTTATCTACCGTAAATATTAATTTAACACCATAACTGTTTAACTTATCTATTACTGATGTATTCAATCCGTAACCATCATCTTCTCTGTCAGGAATATAATATATTACATCCGCTCCTCTTGATTTAAAATATAAATACATCATTGATGTTGCCGTTACTCCATCCGCATCATAGTCACCATATATACATATCTTTTCAAAATTTAATATTGCTCTATTAACCCGACTTACGAGCTTGTCCATATCAATAAAATCAAAAGGGTCCGAAAATTTATTATAACCCTCTAAGAAACCAAACACTTCATCCTTACTTTTTATTCCTTTTATGCTTAACAGCACAGATAAAAAATACGATAGATCACATTCTTCTGCAATATTTTTTGCCACATCTTTATCTAACTTAGATATCTCCCACTCTCTTGTATTCAACTTATAGCACCGCCCTTTTGTTACATTTTATCATTGAATATTCATTAGTTCAACTATTTATACTCAATTAAATCCTTTATAACCTCACCTGCTATCATAAGTCCCGCAGTTGAGGGTACAAAAGATATACTTCCCGGTATACTTCTTCTATTTGAACCTAAATTTCGAGCTTCTTCTAACAAATCTTTTTGATATTCTTGATTAATTTTTATAGGCGTTTCATCTGAGTATAAAACTTTCAAAGATTTTATATTTCTTTCTTTTAATTCCTTTCTCATTACTCTTGCAAGTGGACAAACAGATGTTTTATAAATATCGCATATTTTAAATCTAAATGGGTCTAATTTATTTCCCGTTCCCATACAACTTATAATATTAATTCCTTCATTTTTAGCCTTTTGTATAATATCTATTTTTGAAGATACTGTGTCTATTGCATCTACAACATAGTCATATTTTTTAAAATCATATAAATTTGATACATCTTTACTATAAAAACAATTGTATGCTTTAACATTTGCACTTGGATTAATGTTTAATATCCTTTCTTTCATTACTTCTACTTTATATTTGCCTATATTTTGAGTAAGTGCAATTATTTGCCTATTTATATTAGTTATACTAATTTTATCATTATCAAAAATATCTATATTTCCTATTCCGGCCCTAACTAATCCTTCTGATACAAATGATCCTACCCCTCCAATACCAAATACTGCTACTTTCGAATCTATTAACTTATTTATTGCTTTTTCTCCTATAAGCATTTGTGTTCTTAAAAATCTTTCATCCATACAGTTTTACTCCTAAATTAAAATAAATATAATTGTCCACTTCTTGAATGGACAATTATTTATAAGTTAAATTCTAAACACTATTTCTTCTTTTTTAAACATCTTCAGCATAATACAACATGCTAACAATATATACACTAAAAGGCTTATTAGAACAATTAATAAATGAATGTAATTAATCGCTCCTGCAAATATTTCTTTTATTATACATACAACGTTAAAAATTGGTATAAACATATATTCAAGTTTTATGTTCGCAATATCAAGTGCATACGTAAAGCAAGTCGGTAATAAGCTTATTATTGATACTGGCATAAAATATGTTTGAGCTTCTTTATACGAACGAGCATATACCCCTATTGTTAAATTCACCGCTGCAAAAAACATAGCAGTAAATAACATTATAATAAGTAGTGATAACATTTGTAAACTTGAAAGAATAATTTTATTATTACTTGATGATATCATTACATATCCCCACAAACCTAATGTTGTACACATACCACTTAGTACTCCTATAACAGTAGTTGCCATAAGCTTACCCAATATAATAGATGTTCTATTGGCCCCAGTAGATAAAAGTGGTTCTAATGTGCCTCGCTCTTTTTCTCCTGCACTCATATCCATAGCTACACTTGATGAACCATTGCAACAATATAATATTAGCATCATTGGTACAAGCATATTGAAGTATAAAGAGCTTAAATCAATAGAATTATTTTGTTCATTAACTTGTTGTTTTACTTGCTCATTTACGTCATTACTTACATTCAATTTAAGCATTATTTGTTTTAATCTTTCGGCATCACTAGCATAATTTTTTTCTTTAATATACGGAATAATTTCTTTTTCAAAAACATCAATATATGTGTTTAATACAGATATTGACATAACTGAATCCATAGAAGAATTAGCATTAACAACCTCTATATTAAATGGTTCTGAAGCTAATATTTTTTGATCTATATCAGCATCTACTTTCACATACGCAGATATAGCCTTGTTCGTATCATTTGCATCTATGATATTAATATTATCTTGTGCTAAGCAAAAATTATAAAAAGAATTATCCTTGTTATCAATACTTATATTAATACTTCTAACAACTTGATTCTGTAAAATTTTCATCGAATAATCTATTATCATTAACATTGAAGGAACTAATAAAAAAGGTACTATAAGCCCAAACAAAAAGGTTTTTTTGTCCCTTAAAATACTTTTCATTTCCTTCAAAAAAACAACTATTATCTGACTAATCATCAATATCACCTCCGCATACCAAATTAAAAAGCATATCATTTATTTCTTTATCCGTATATTTTTGTCTATACTCTTTTACATCAAATTGTTTTACAATTTCTCCCTTGTGTAAAACTACCATTCTATCTGAATATATTTTTATATTCTCCATGGAATGACTGGAAAATATTATACTTTTATTTTCTTTTTTACATTTTGTCATAAATTTAAATACTATATTAGCTGCTTTAAAATCAAGTCCAGAATCAGGTTCGTCGAATAATATTACTGATGGGTTGTGTACTATCGACCTAGCAATAGCAACTTTTTGTTTCATTCCTTTAGAGAGCTTTCCTACCTGCTTATCTGCATAATCTTCAAATGAAAACTCTTTTATTAATTCATCAATCCTATTTTTAGCTTCTTCCTTATTCATGTTATTTAACTTAGCAAAATACTCTAAATTCTCTCTGGCTGTAAGACGCTCATATAATCCTACTTCACTCCCGAATAGTATACCTACATTCTTTCTTACCAATTTACTATCTTTTATTAAATCATAACCATTTATTTTCGCACTTCCGCTTGTTGGATTTAACATCGTACTTATTATTCTTAAAAGAGTTGATTTTCCTGCTCCGTTTTCTCCTAATAATCCAACTATTTCTCCATTACTTACGTTAAACGATACTTCTTTTAATGCTTCACAATTTTTAAAGCGTTTAGATATATTAAAAATTTCTATCAATTTAAACACTTCTTCCTATATTAATTTATAAATAATTGTAAACAAAATATATAAAAATGTCAAGTGTCATGATTACTTTAAACAAATTTTTATCCCTATAATCTTAACTCAGATTATAGGGATATATTTTTAAATAATTATTATTCTGTTCCACGTACAACTATGTATACATTATACTTTGCTTCTTTGTCTTTGCCTTTTTCTTTAGCTATTTGAAGTTTTATTCCATCGTACGAAGAGAATTCGGCTGTTTTATTTTTGGTAAGTACAGTATTATTTCGTTTTAACGTTGTCAACTTCGGTACACTGATAATAAGATATTTATTACCATTTTTGGGAAATTTCGAACAAATTGTCTTCAAACAACCTTTCTCAAAAGTAACACTTTCAATAGGTCCAGAAAAATGCAGAAGCATGAATTCTTTTTCTCTTATCAGTTCTTCATCGACCGATAACCTTACGGCTTTTAAGTATTTACAAATAGATTTATAGTTCGGATCCGAAACATTACTAAGTTTTTTAACCAAATTTTTAGCAATCTTTTGGTCGATTGAAATATTCTGACGGTCATTACCCGGAACATACTTGTAATGGTCAAGAAAAATTGTAACACATGGTTCGAAAAAGTTAAGCTGCAAACCTCATCTGAAATGGGGTTAGATAGTTGTTAT
>CADBQS010000095.1 GCA_902796915.1 uncultured Ruminococcus sp. | reverse complement strand
ATAAACTCTGTATTTTGTGCAACGCACAAGAATCTAAAATAGAAATTCCCTTACACGAAACTCTGTGTTCGTATAAGGGACACTTGGTGGAGATAAGCGGGATCGAACCGCTGACCTCTTGAATGCCATTCAAGCGCTCTCCCAGCTGAGCTATACCCCCATCTTTTTTCATTATATCACAAATTTATAATTATATCAAGCATAAATTAAAAATATTTTTTACTTCTCCCGCAAGATATAATGAGCCAAATATTAAAATCATATCATTACTATCATTTAAGTAATTTTGGGCACGTTTTATAGCATCACAAATATCATTAGAGCACTCTACATTTTCACAGTATTTCTTACAAGCTATCGTAATATCTTCTGTGCTCATACTCCTACTATTATTAACTTTTAATGTTATAACCTTCTCTGTTAAAGGTAAAACCAAAGACAAACACTTATCCACGTCCTTGTCTTTAAGCATTCCCACTACACAAATAATTTTTTTCCCTGAAAAATACCTTTTTAAAGCATCAGATAACGCCATAGCTCCAGATGGATTATGGGCCCCATCCAATAATATATAAGGATTTTTAGATAAAACCTCTAATCTTGCCGGAATATATGCTTTTTCAAATCCTTTTTGCAACGATTTGGTAGTAATTCTATAATTCTCCATTAATTTTTCTATCGCTTCAACAGCCGTTATTGCATTATAAAGCTGATGATTCCCTATAAAAGGAGTCTTTAATCTATAATTTTTATATTCAAATTCTGTATAACTAATATTTTCATTGTTTATTATTTTCAACATGTTGTCATTTGGCACTAATAATTCACATTGTTTTTCTCTAGAAGTATTTTCTATAATTTTCATAGCATATAAATCTTGTTTAGGATAGCTTATAACAACACTATCATTTTTAATTATTCCACATTTCTCTAATGCTATTTTTTCAATCGTATCTCCTAGTATGTTAGTATGGTCTAACGATACTGATGTTATTACACATTCTAATGGATTTTTAATTATATTAGTAGCATCCAATCTGCCTCCAAGTCCTGTTTCTAATACAACTATATCGCATTTACTTTGATAAAAATATTCAAAGGCTATGGCTGTAACTAGCTCAAATTCTGTAACTAGCAAATTTTTCATTTCCGATTTTTCAAGAATTTTAAATACTTTTTCAGCGGTATTTATAAGTTCATTTTTACTTATCATTTCTCCATTTATTTGAATTCGTTCCCTAAAATCAATTACAGATGGTGAAATAAATAATCCAGTCTTATACCCGCTTTCTTTCATTACTGATGATATTAACGTACATATTGACCCCTTACCGTTTGTTCCTGCAACATGTACGTATTTAAGCTTATCTTGTGGATTTCCCATAGCACACATCAATTTCTTTATTCTTTCTAAACCAGGATTTATTCCTCTATTTGTAAACGAATGTATTTTTGTAATAACATCATCATAATTCATTATTTTATCACCTTACAAAATTACTATTTTAGACATCATTTCTTCGCCCATTGAACCTGTTTTAGGAAGCATAAGGTTATATATATCCGTACATCTACATTCAAGTTCATACAAGTTTTTAGCTTTTATATCCATGCCATCTATATCGGAACGTTTAGTTAATATTTTTAACTTACTCCTTTTCTTTGCATGTTTCAATATTTCTTTACCATTTTTATTAAATCCTAATACTTTAATATAAGGTACATCATTTTGAGTATAGCTACTATCTATACCCAAAATTGCAGAGAGAATTATCCTTCTTATGCGCGATAATGTATATCTTTTTGTCTTAATATTAAAATAAATATCATCAATCGATGTCGATTTTTTTATAGCATTAAATATTCTATTCTCCATTCCCTCACTTATATCTGGTAAATTAGATATTTCATACAAATTCATTAATCTTAGCTTATATAAAAAAGTACGTTCAGCTATCTTTATACTCGCCGGTGCCTTACATAAATTAATTTCATTTATAATAATATCTTTAATATTATCAGGAATAAAATCTAAAAATTCAAAGTCATTATCGTATATCCTTTTACGTATTGATGAAGCACAATCTATACTTCCTATTAACTCGTTTGAATCATGGGCGGTACCAACTCTCTTAATGGCTCTAGGAATAATATTAGAATTTAATTTGTTTATAGATTTCAAATACTCTATCCCTAAAATATTATTTGGTGATTTTATTATCTGCGATAATTCTTCTCCCAATAAATCTCTAATAGCACCTTCACGTGCTTTAGCATAAGTTAACCCAACACTTAAATATTTCAATATTAATGGTGATATTTCCTGTGATAATAGCGCACTACTTATTTTATATAACTCTTCTATTTCACCGCATTCACTGGCAAAATCTAAATAATCTATACATCCTAATGAATCAGCTATTTGTACTCCAGCATATGAAAATTTTTCTGCCGTTGATATACTCCAAGGTGTGGGGATTTCTATAACTAAATCTACACCATTTAAAAGTGCCATGCGAGCTCTTACCCATTTAGAGAATATAGCAGGTTCCCCACGTTGCACAAAATTACCACTCATCACCGCTACGATGTGAGTGGTTCCTTTACTTCTTATATTATCAATCAAATACTTATGCCCATAGTGAAATGGATTAAATTCACTTATAATTGCAGAAACTTGCATTATTTATCCTCTTTAGAAAAATAAAGAAATACAAAATGTACCAAATATTAATAACGTGCAAACCATTGCAACTAGCCTTATCATTAATTTACGTTTATCTACACTTTTCATCTTTCTACTTTCCTTTTTTTCTGTTTTGTCCTTGAAATCATATACCTTACAACTCATAATATGTTCCCCTTTCAATATATGAACAACAACCACAGTTCTAAATAAAGCCTTAATATAATATTATTATAACATAAGATTATCAAATAGTAAAGAGGAAAACTAAAATATATCAATATTTTTATTAAATTCGGCGATTACTTTTAAAGGATTATCATTAATTAATTTTAAACAAATATCTGCAGATTTATCCCCACCACCTTCTATAGGACCATCAGATTTCGCAATTTCACGAATATTCTCATATAACTTATTCCAAGGATCTTCTTTATCATTTTCTGTTTTAAAAATATCAGCAGCAAAACTTAAGGTAGCGTAAATCGAAGCCAAGTTGCTTATAATATCAGCAGACGAATAAACACTATTTTTATCAAAAATACATGCAACATTTTTAGAGTCAACTTTTTCTTCAAGTTCTTCAATTTTATTTTTTATCGATTTTTTGAACATATTTAATTTTTTTTCTTTTTCTATCTTTGCTTGATATTCTTTATCAATTTCTTTTAACTTATTTATTTTAATTTTCGATAATAACTTATTTTTGTCTATTAGTTTTTCATTAATATAACTTTCCATCTGTTTTTTATTAACTTGCGTCAAAGAATTAACGATACTTTTTTTAGCTATTACATCCAGTTCTAACTTAGGAATCTCTGTTTCCAGAAAATCCAAAGCCCCATCAATCTTCTTTTCGCTCATTTGTTCTTCTAACGTCTTTATTAGATCCTTATCATTGGTTACATCTAATAATTTATTTTGAACAAGTAAAGTTATAAATTTTACAATATTTACATTGCGTTCACCTTGCTTTTGATTTTTGCGCTGTAATAGTCCTTCTTCTCCCATTTCTTTTTTATAGTTTGTCTTTAATTTTTCGAGCTCTTGAGCTAACTCTTCTTTTAAATCTTCTATCTTTTTAGCATATTTTTTCTTTAATTCTTCTTTTCCTTTTTTATATTTTTCAGTCAATTCTTGATAATATTTTTTATCTTTTTTTCTAAACAAACTCCATGCCATAGTCAATTCTCCCTTTCTATATTAATGTTATAGTAATATAATATCAAAAAAAAAAAAAAAACAAGTATTTTTTGCATAAAAATAAATATTATTAATTAAAATAAAGGAAGCGATAGCATTGGAAAGAAATAAAATTAGTAAAAAATCCTTTTCCGAAAAAAATTATAAAAACAGTAAATATTATCTTGTAATCGTACAGCTTATATCTTGCACATTTATAATCGTCGGCATATTATTATCTAAATATTTAAATTATCCTTTATATAATAAAATAAAATCACGGTACACTAATACCATGATTTCAAATTCTATTGATATATCTAAATATAAAAATTACTTCTCAAATGTTTCCTCAGAACTAGTCGGTTCTATCTCAACGTCTATTTTAGATATTTTTCGGTCTGTTACTTCTTGAACTGTAAATTTAATATTATTAATCGTAATTGACGGATACTCATCTTTCTTGGGTATTCTTCCCAAATGATTCACCATAAAGCCAGATATAGTTTCGTAATTTCCTTTCGGTAACTTCATTTTTATTACTTCTTCAACATCGTCTAGTGAAGTTGAACCATCTATCGTAAACTTGTTCTCGTTTATTTGCCTTATTTCTTCTTCTTCATTATCATATTCATCTTGTATATTTCCCACTATTGCTTCAACTAAGTCCTCCATAGTCACTAAGCCTTCTGTCCCGCCGTACTCATCAACAACTATTGCTATTTGTATTTTGCTTGAAGTTAATTCTGTAAATAATTCATTACATTTCTTCGAACTTGGTATAAATGATATCGGACGCATTATATCCTTCAAATGAATTTTTTCAGGCATATCATCTGTAACATATTTAAGTAAATCCTTGACGTATATAACTCCGATTATATCATCTAAATCATCTTGATATATCGGTATTCTCGAGCAACCTTTATTTAAAGACACATCTACTATATCATTTACAGTACTGGATTCGTCAAGAGCTATTATATCAGTTCTATGCGTCATTATATCTTCTACTGTAATATTATCAAAATCGAAGATATTAATAATCATATCTTTTGCCCGTTCTTCTATCATACCCTTTTCTTCTCCGGCATCAACTAGCATTAATATTTCTTCTTCCGTTACAGTTTGTTCACTTGCATTCGGATTAAAGCCTAATGCTTTAACTACTAAATTTGTAGAAAAAGAAAGGAAAGATATGAAAGGTTTAAATATTTTAGCTATAACCAAAAGTACACCTACTACCTTATAAGATACCCCTTCTGCATTTTGCATAGCTATTTTTTTAGGGACAAGCTCTCCAAGTACAAGAGAAAAATAAGATAATATTAATGTTACTATTACAGTGGACAATCCCTCTATAACATTTCTAGGAATACTTAAAAACGAAAGTGCTTCAGCTACAACCCCCGAAAAACTCATGGATGCCGATGCCGATGTTAAAAATCCCGATAGTGTTACGCCCACTTGAATTGTTGCTAAAAAATCACTTGAATTCTCCGTAAGTTTCATAACATTCATTGCTCCATGGTGGCCCTGTGAAGCTAATTTTTTTACCTTCTTATCATTTAAAGTAACAATTGATATTTCTGCCATTGCAAAAAAAGCATTTAATAATATTAAACCCAATAAAATTAATAAGTGTAGTACCATAATTTTTAAATTCCATGACGATTTGTCAAGAATTATTCCAGTCCCCCTTAGCAGTCAATTTGTACTTATTATTTTATTATAACTATTATTTTTTGTCAATAAAAATATATAGATTTTATTTTTATAATAATTATAAATATATATTATATCTTCATATTAGATAAAGGATTCATTTTCACAGCCTCCTCCACCTGTTTATTGGAAAGATGTGTGTATATTTCTGTCGTACCTAAATTTTCATGCCCAAGTATATCTTTTAATATTCTAATATCAACATTTCCGTATTGATACATTAGCGTTGCAGCCGTATGCCTTAACTTGTGTACGGAATAGCCTTGTCCACCAAGTCCAGCAGCAGATAAATATTCATTCACCAAGTGCTGTACTGTCTTAGGGCTAATTCTTCTATTATTTCTACTTATAAAAAGTGCATTTTTATCTAATACTCCCTCAGAAGGCCTAATCTTTCTATAATTCTCTATTGCACATTTACACGCATCATTTAAATATATCATTCTTTCCTTATTTCCTTTACCAGTTACCTTCAAAGTGCCATTTTCGTGTATATCATTAATATTTATCCCAACTAATTCCGATAACCTTAAGCCACAATTTAACAAAATAGTTAAAATACAATAATCTCTAACCATATTTTTTCCATTACACCTTTTTACGCTCTCCAACAACTCTTTACTTTGTTCAAGGGTAAGAAATTTAGGCAAGGCTTTCTTTAACTTCGGAGTTTCTAATTCTTCTAATGGATTGTTGTCCAGCTTACCTGTTTTATTTGTAAGATATTTAAAAAAAGCTCTAAGGCTACTCACCTTCCTAGAACGCGCTGCTGCATGATTTCCTCTTTCTGTCATCAGATAATTCATATACTCAAACACATCAATTAATTGTATTGGACGAATTATATCTATATCAATATCATCTATTTCTATCTCTTCAAAAGGTACATCCTCTTTTATTATTCCTTTTCTTTTCTTTATATACCTAAAAAATGTCCTTAAATCTATATAATATTCCTCAACCGTCTTTGGAGATTTACCCTTAATTGTTTGCATATAACCCAAAAATTCTTTTATTATCTCCGGTGCTTTATCAAATATCTTTTCTTTCATTAATGTACCTCCATAATAATTAAAGGGTACCTAATGATAAACATTAGATACCTTTCTTTAAAATTTGGAGCTGATAATGCGATTCGAACGCACGACCTCATCCTTACCAAGGATGTGCTCTGCCTACTGAGCTATATCAGCTAATATAAACTTTTTAAATAAATATTATAAACAAGAGATTTAATTACTCTTGTTTATAATATCATATAAATAAATTAAAAGCAACACAAAATTTCAATTATTAATATAATTTATTTCTGTATATAAAAACAAACTAAATAAACATATAACCTTTTCCCATGCTTCTACAAAGTTTATCAAAGCATCTTATTAAATTAATAAAGTGTTTTTGGTTTCTTAATTCTAATTCTTCTCCTTGTTTTTTAGAAGGTTTTGTGCACTTGTTTAAAACTTTTAAAAATGACTTTACTTTTAAAGTACTAGGCAACTTTTTTTCTTCTCGTTCTATTATTCCTGCTATATAAAGTAAATTTCCCTTAAAATCTTTAGGCCTACCACTTGAAGATTTACTTACTAATGTCTTAATCGTCTCTCCATCCATATCCAATTTTTGATAGCATCTAAACAAGATTTGAGTGGCTTCCCATAATTCATTACTACCCCATCTGCCTAATTTATTAAGTGTCCTCATTATGATTGACCTTTTATCTTTAAAGTTCAATTCTCGATTTCCAAATTCTGCTATTTTCTTATTTCTTTCTTCTTTTTTTAGCATTTTTTCTTCTTTTGTTAGCTGTTTAGATGTATCGGTTTTAGGTTTGACATTCTCAGATTTGATATCTTCAGTTTTTGGAATTTGAACATTTCTATTTTCAACCTCTGAATTAGACAATTTTTCACCATTACAAACTAAAGATGCAAATTCATTAAGCACTTCTTTAACTTTCTTTTTGATTATTTCTTCTTCTTTTTCGTTTCTAAATTTAGGGCGCTCTAAAGTTCTTAAATATCCGATTCGAGACTTAAAAGCATCAGGTGATGAAATTATTTTCGAAAATTGACAATCAGAATCACAAAGGAGCTCATAAATTGCAGTCTTAGTAGGCTCAACAGCGTAATTATAAACTGTTAAATTCCAACGACCTAATAACATATTTTTTATAGCATTAGCCCTATTCCATAGTTCCTCATTTAATTTAATATTTTTATTAGAGATGTTTTGTTCTTGACTTGTCTGTTTATTAGTAGATTTATTTATTTCTTCTTGTTGATTTTCTGGTTTACTTACTACAGGTTTAGGAACAGTTCCCGCAAAAATATTAAGTTTTGCTTTAACACTACCTTCAAACTTTTTTTCATCATTTACAAGAGGAACTCCTCCTAACATGCCAAACATATACTCAGCTTTCATTAATGCATCAAACGATGGGAATTTTTTAGAAAACTCACTATTCGAATCTTCGAGAAGGTAATAAACTGATTCTTGCGTCCATTTAGTATGATCTGGCCCCGCTCCATAGAACATTTGTTCCACGAGTACACCTGCCATATTTCCAGCCAAGGTCCATAACTTCTCATCTCTATTATCAGTATTAGCTTTCGGACTTGGCTCTTGTTGATTTTCTGATTTACTGTTTTTAGATTCATTTTTTGATTTCAATACTCTCTGCAATTCATCTTTTGCCTTTTTATATGCCTCTAAAATTCCAAATTCACACTTTTCAAGATCAGAAAATAGTTTCACAGAAAAATCATCAGATTTTGTAATTTCAAAAATTTGTCCAAGTACTTCATTCATCTTATCATGTATATTCTTTAACTTAGTATGTAATTCTCTAGTTTTATCTAATACAGTTTGTTTTACTTTTATGGATTCCATTTTATCACCACACTATATAATTAAAATTTTATCCGCTAACGTTTAATTACTCGGAGCCACTATAAGCTTTTCAAGTGTTTTAAATTCGCTATCTAAGTTATTATTTCCATTATTATTTCCATTATTATTTGTCGTTATTTGTTTCCACATTTTTTCAGACTCTGATTTGAATTTATTCCCTGCTTTTCCATCTAACTCTACTATCTTTTTAATAGTTGTATTAAATTCAGTAGTTAGTTTACTGAGTCGTTCATTCTCCTCCTTAATTAAACGTTGAAATTCATCATTTAGTGCCTTCTCGAACGTCTCGAAACTTGGAAAATCTTTATCGATTTCATTTTCAAATGTTTGTTTAAATTCGCCAAAATCAATTTGTTGGTTGTTCAAAATCTCTATGTGTTTATCAAGCGACTCTTGTTTGATCTTTCTTCTATTCTCTATAAATTTTTTACTCTCGTCAGACAACCATTTTTTAAAGTCTTCCAAATTCAAATTTATATCTTGTATTTTTTCTTGTATTTGGTTACGAAACTCCTTGTCTCGTTCTACAGCACTAAATTCAAAGTCATTCATTGATAGCTGTTCCGAACCATTTTTTATTGCTATAGTAAATTTATCATAAAATTTCCTTTTCTCATAGATTACTTTATATTTTTTCAAATCAGTTAGAACATTCTCAATTTTTTCCTTCGTTAAATCACTGTCTTTTTGGCAAATATCATTTATATATTTAGTGGCTTGGTCAATAGGATAACTTTTCAATCTTTCCTTAAGAGCATCTTGGCATTTTCGTATTTCAGCAATGATGTATTGAAAATATCGGGCAATATCAAAATCGAAGGCTGCACTCGAGCTTACGTTACCGCCGAACGCAACCAATATATCCCTGTATTTTTCCCACTTAGGCCAATATTTTTTATAATCATCATCTTTTAGTGGTAGTTTCACACCTGGCACCCCCTTAAAATTTAGTTTATGACATAGCCTTAAAAATCTACGCCGTAAACCATCTACTTAAAATCTCATTATCTACCCCTGCGAACTTACTTCGCACCCTCTGTCACTTCTTCAACAAACTCTGTTATCATCTGCTCTAGTTTGGCAATGTCATCAGTAAATGCTTTTCCATCCTTGTCACTTGAGTAATCTTTACTAAATATTTCTCTGGCCAATTTCTCAAATTCTTTCCCTGATTTCGGATCCACTTCTTTTATTTGCTCTATTGATTCGTCAAACTCTTTTTGTATATTGTCAAATTTTTGTTGTTCTTTTAAGCTCAAAACTGCAGCATCTAATCTCTTCTTATAATCGTCCACTGACTCAGCATCATTATCAATTTCAGACCGAAATTTGGGATCCAATTTTCCAACACTGATACTACTTGTTTCCTTAACCGCTTTTAGATAATGTGCATTTTTCTGTTCCTTTAATTTATCTTTAGCTTTTTGGATAATATCTTTAAGTTGTTCTTCAAATTCATTAGGAGTTACATTATCGTTATCTAAAATTTGATTGTAGGAATCACTTCCTATATTATACTTATTAGTTTCATTTTTATATTTCTCTAATATTTTTGACTTATCTTCTTTTAACTTTGATTTATAATTATTTATAGTTGTAGTACAAAAGTTTCTAAAATCATCAACCAATTCTAAAGGACTTTGACCTATTCTAGTGTTTAAAACTTCTGCTACACCAGGCGCTAACTGCCCCAAAGTTTTTAAATGATCTAATTTGGATTGTTTAATAGATTTTTTAACTTTTTCAACAGAATCATTAATGTTAAGTTTAAATTGATTAACAGAAATATCATTATCCCTGATATTTTCATCTAATCCTGAATAGTTAAAACCATACTCATCTAATACGGTTGTTTCTAACGAATTCAAGCCTTTTATCACTCCATCTAAATGGTCTCTTTTGAGTCCACTAACATATTTAAAAAACTTTGGATTAAATTCGTTCATATATGCATCTGGGGAATCATATATATTTAACTCATACATAATTCGAGAAACTTCTTGTGGACAACTTTCCGCATGTAATTTTTCATTACACAACTTTAAAACACTGCTACTAGTTTTCGTACGATTATCATCCCACTGCTTATGCAGAGCTTTTAATTCATCATATGCTTCTTTAATCGATGATTCACTATCTTTAATATTTTGTTCTAATTTATCGATTTCCTGAACAACAAAATTTTTTGTCACTTCATTAAATTTGGAAATTTCTTCAATGTACTTGTTCTTTAATTTATCGAATTCAATTCTCCATTCTTTTAAAGATTCAAGCTCTTCTTTGGATATTGATATTAATTTTTGTAATCTGTCTGCTCTGTTATTTTTTTGAGTTTTAGGTACACTATTGTCATTTTTATTGCTTCCATTTGCCATAATTAAATTCCTCCTTATAAATATTAATTTTCATATTGTTTATTGTATAACCGTATACTATTAAGTAATATATCAAAAAACATTCAAGATGTCAATAATATTTTTGTGTTTTTATTGTGTTTTTCTCAAATTTAATACAAAAGCGCAAATTGGCGCAATATAAAACTATATGATTAATAATCATTTTTATTAATTAATAATATCTAGTATTAAATGAAATAATAGAAGTGAAGGGAGATTTTGCATTATGATAAAAGATATAAGATTGGTTTCTAATAATGATGGAACATATGATATAGTAATTGAATATGAAAGCAATCATTCTGAATTCGCTATGGAATTTGATACAATAAATAATATAAAAAGCAACTCAAAAAAAATAATGGAATTTATAAAATCGCACGCTAAAAAAGCTAAAATTATAAGTGTACGTATAGTCATAGCAGGAGTTTTAATCACTACAATAGCTTTTTCTTCATTTATGTCAACTTTTGCAACTACGAATAAATATAGTATGGGATATCTATATAGCGGAACAGAACAACAGCACATTGAATATGTTAATAGAACAAATGGTGCATTAGATACTGTATCTCCAAGCTATTTTGATATCGAAGAAGATGGTTCTTTAAAACTTAATTATCTAAGTAAAAACTTAATAAGTACTATGCATTCTCAAGGAATAAAAGTAGTACCTTTTTTAAGTAACCACTGGAACCGTACTGCAGGTATTAATGCCTTAAAAGATGTTGAATCCTTATCATCACAAGTTGCAAGTTATATCGAAGAATATAATCTTGACGGGGTAAATGTAGATATTGAAAACGTAACTCATGAACAAAGAGATCAATATACTGAATTCGTAAGACTTTTAAGAGAAAAAGTACCGTCAAATAAAGAGGTCTCGGTAGCAGTTGCAGCAAATCCAAATGACTGGCAGACAGGATGGCATGGTTCATATGATTATTCTGCACTTGCTCAATACGCAGACCACCTTATGATTATGGCTTATGATGAACACTATGAAGGTGGAAGTTCAGGACCTGTTGCAAGTATTGACTTCGTTGAAAACTCAATAAAGTACGCACTTACAAAAACAACCGCAGATAAAATAGTTTTAGGAATTCCTCTCTATGGCCGCATTTGGAGTTTAGATGATAAAAGAATTACTGGTAAAGGAATAAAGATAGATACTATTAATGAGATTCTAAAAAATTGTGAAGCAACTATAACTTACGATGAAAATAGCCAAGCCGTTAAGGCTGAATTTGAAATAAAAGAAAGCAATGGGCAATACATCGTAGGAGGAGACTTTGCTTTAAATCCAGGAAAGTATGTTGTTTGGTACGAGAATGATAAATCTTATAGCGCTAAATTAAATTTAATTTCAAAGTATAACATAAAAGGAGCAGGTTCCTGGTCACTTGGACAAGAAGACCCCTCCATATGGGATAATTATAATGACTGGGTAAACGGCTTAACTACGGAAGATTCTTCTTCAGAACCTGATAATTCTAATTCAGATAACGATACTCCCGAATCAACTATTCCTCCAGAAAACGATGATTCTCAGTTACCACCATCTTCAGAAAACATAAATCTCGAAGCATTTATAAATCAAAATGAAACAAATATACCAATATATAAAAATCAAAATCTCAAAGGTAACGTAATTGCCACGCTTTCAGGCGGAAATACAATAACAATTTTAAATGATATTGGAAATGGAATTTACCAAGTCAAGCTTTCTGACGGACAAACAGGTTATGTATCTTCCAATTATATAACGATAAAAAATACAGATTCAGAAACTACAACGCCAGATACATCTACTCCTTCACAGGAATATATAACTCATGAAGTAAAATCAGGCGATACTCTTTGGAAATTAGCAGAAAAATATCTTGGTTCTGGAAATCTATATACTCAAATTAAAACTATTAATAATTTAACCAGCGATACTATATATCCAGGTATGCAGCTTAAAATACCTGTTTCTCAGAATAACGAGGAAAATACCCCATCCGTGGTATACAAGGAATACACGGTAAAAAAAGGTGATACACTTTGGAAAATTGCCCAAAAGCAACTGGGCTCTGGAAATAAATATACTGAAATAAAAGAGATTAACGGATTAACACAAGATACTATATACCCAGGACAAATTCTAAAATTACCAAATAAATAAAAAACTTCGCTTTTTAATACACGAGAACTCTCTAATGGATATACGGACGATATATAAAAATAATAAATATCCACCCGTAAAACGGGTGGTATTTCATTTTCGGGCAAAGCCCTAATAGTACTGGCAAGCCACAAGTGGCTCTTTTT
>CADBQS010000094.1 GCA_902796915.1 uncultured Ruminococcus sp. | reverse complement strand
TTTAAGAATATACTATTGACTTTTATTTTAAAAAAGGGATTTATATGTTTTTTTATTGTAAACACTTCCGATCAAGATAGTAAAATGGTTTTTGAGGATGTTAACTTTAAAAAAATTAAAGTTAAAGAATGTGATATACCGATGGAGGAAGAAGAGGTACTCTTTGATAAAGGACAAAAAATGCGAGTAAATGAGGTTAAAATAGGAAGCGAATCAGAGGTCCTAAATATATAATAAAAGTAAATATAATACATGAAAAATAAAAAATATCCACTAGATTAACTAGTGGATATTTTTTAAGCATTAACAGCATTTAATTTACGCATAATTGCTGATTTCTTTCTTGCTGCTGTATTCTTATGCAAAATACCTTTAGATACTGCTTTATCTATACTTTGAATAGCTAATTTAGCAGAATCCTTTGCATTATCAGAAGAGTTATTAATATTAACAATAGCTTTACTGATTGCAGTTTTTAAAGCAGACTTATGAGCTTTATTCCTTTGAGTTTTAGTTGCTATTGTAAGTACTCTTTTCTTAGCAGATTTTATATTTGGCAAATTTATCCCTCCATTACAAGATGTTACTAAGAAATCATACCACGAAATTTTCAAAAAATCAATAGTTTAATTTACAATACTTTAAATTTGTATTATTCCAAGTACCAAAACGATAGATATAAATATTGGAGCAATATATTTCATAATAATGTCAAGAGATTTAGCATAGTGAAAATGATTGGAACCTATTTCTATTTCTTTAACAAGATTTTTAGTTTTTAATACATATCCAACAAATATACACGTAAGTATAGCAGCAATTGGCATAAATATTTTATCTGTGATATATACTAAGAAATCAAATAAAATCATACCCATTATTTTTATATTTGATAATAAACCATTTGATAATGAAACTAATATACTTATTACTGCTATTATAATTGCCATGGATATTGTGGCTTTGTGTCTACTAAAATTGAATCTATCGATTAAAGCGGCTGATACCACTTCAAGAGAAGCCATAGCTGATGTTAAGGCTGCAAAAAATACTAAGATAAAAAATATAAAGCCTAATATTTTGCCAAATGGCATAGATTCAAAAACGGCAGGTAAAGTATGAAACATTAATCCCGGACCGGAGGTAGGTTCAAATCCGAATGAAAATACGGCAGGAATTATTGCTGTACCAGAAAGCAAAGATATTACAATATCTAAAAATGCAACCCATACAGAACTTTTTGGCATATTTTCTTCTTTAGATAAATAACTTCCGTATGTTATTGTTATTCCCATGCCTAATCCAAGACTAAAAAAAGATTGAGATAACGCAGCAATAAGAGTTTGCATTAAATGTTGAAATGAATCTACGGCTTTAAAATTTGGTGCGAATATAAATTTTAATCCCTCAGAAGAATTAGGCAAAGTAATTGATTGTACAGCTATTACAGCTAATAATATAAATAGGGTAGGAAGCATGATTTTACTTGCCTTTTCAATTCCTTTAGATATTCCCAAAAGTACAATAGCTGTGGAAACTATTATAAATAAAACAGCATATAATGAGGGTTCAAATGTACTTTTTGTAAATTGCTCAAAGAATGCAATTTTATCTGTTTCAAAGTTTGTGTTAAATAAGTAAGATAAAAAATATTTTATCACCCATCCACCAACAACACTATAATAGCACAAAAGAACAAAAGAACAAATAACTCCCAATGTTCCTACAAATGTCCATTTAGGATTAAGTTTTTTATAGGCAGCAGCAGCACTTAATTGAGTTTTTCTTCCAACAGACATTTCAACAAGTGTTATCGGTATTCCTAAAATAATTGAAAACATAATATAAAACAGAATGAATAAACCTCCGCCGTTAGCTCCAGCTACGTAAGGAAATTTCCAAAGGTTACCCAAACCAATAGCCGCTCCGGCAGCACTTAATATAAATCCGATTGAAGAGGAAAACGTTCCTCTTTTTTGCTTACTATCATTATCCATAAATACAGCTCCTTTTGAAACACAAAAGTTTTAATAGATAATGTTTAGTATTATCGAATTAGATACTAAAAATCCCTTTTCAGTAATTTTTATTTTATTTTCATTACATTCTATATAACCACATTCTATAAATTTTTTTGCTCTATTAAAATATTCTTTCGGTATATCAAGTCCAAATATTTCTTTAAATTTATCATTTAATAATCCATCTTTTAATCTCAATCTAAGCATAGAATATTCTTCTTTAGAGTAGCTATTGTTTTCTAAATTTATCTCTGGATTATTTATAAAGTCATTTATAGAATTATTATAGTAAAATCTTTTTTTATCTACAAACGAATGAGCAGAAGGGCCAATCCCGAGATAATCATCATAATTCCAATATTTTAAATTATGTTTACTTTCCATATTAGATTTACAAAAGTTTGATATTTCGTAATGATTATATCCATTGGCTGTTAAGTATCGAGATGTAGTATTATATAATTCAATTTCATAGTCTTCTGAAGGAAGATTAAGAGAATCTTTTATTTTAAAATACGTTGTGCCTTTTTCTATTTTTAGCATATAAGTAGATATATGATTAATATTATTTTCAATGCAAAAGTTTAATGATTTCTTTAAACTTTTTATATTTTGCTCAGGAATTGCTAACATAATATCCATAGATATATTATCAATTTTTGCTTTTCTAGTATTCTCTATCATTTTTATAATTTCTTTTACCTTATGCTTTCTTTCCAATAAAGAAAGCTCATTATCGTGTATAGATTGTGCACCTATTGATATTCTATTAACTCCATAAAATTTTAGCTTTTCAAAATCTAAGATATTGTAATCACATGGATTTACTTCAATAGTAATTTCATCTTGATTATTACCGAAATATTTTCGTATATTACTTATAATATCAATTATGTAATCTGTGCCTAATTTACTTGGCGTACCTCCACCAAGATATATTGTATCAGCATTAAATTTTAATTTATTTCCCCAGTAAATAATTTGTTGTTTAACTGCATTTACATAATTTTTTATGAGAATATCATTAACCCCTACTGAATAAAAATTACAGTAAGGGCATTTACCATTACAAAATGGAACATGAATATAAATACCAATATTTTTCACGATTTTTTACCTCTAAAAATTTATGCTTTATATTTATTCATTATCGAGCTTGAGTACGGACATAAATGCTTCTTGTGGAATTTCAACATTACCTAATTGACGCATACGTTTTTTACCTTCCTTTTGTTTTTCTAACAGTTTTTTCTTACGGGTAATATCTCCACCATAGCATTTAGCAAGAACGTCTTTTCTCATAGCCTTAACCGTTTCTCTTGCAATAATTTTGCCTCCAATACAAGCTTGTATTGGAACTTCAAACAGTTGTCGTGGAATTTTTTCCTTTAATTTTTCAGCCATTTTTCGTCCACGTTGATATGCTTTATCTTTATGAATAATAAACGAAAGTGTATCAACAACATTACCATTTAGCATTATATCTAACTTAACAAGTTCTGATTTACTATAACCAGTTAATTCGTAATCGAATGAAGCATAACCTTTTGTACGTGACTTTAATACATCAAAAAAATCATAAACAATTTCGTTTAAAGGTAATTTATAATGAATGTCTACTCGTTCAGAATCTAAGTAGTTCATATTTATAAAAATTCCGCGCCTATCTTGACAAAGTTCCATAATATTGCCTACATAAGAAGACGGAGCATAAATATGAGCATCAGTTATAGGCTCTTCGGCTGATTCTATTAATGACGTTTCAGGATAATTAGTAGGATTATCTATCATAATAACTTCACCGTTAGTTTTAGTAATACGATAAATAACACTCGGAGCGGTTGTAATCAAATCAAGATTATATTCTCGTTCTAATCTTTCTTGTATTATTTCCATGTGAAGCAGACCTAAAAATCCGCAGCGGAAACCAAACCCCAAAGCCGTGGATGTTTCCGGTTCAAACGTAAGAGAAGCATCATTTAATTGAAGCTTTTCGAGTGCTTCACGCAATTCAGAATATTTTGAGCCGTCTAGGGGATAAAATCCACAAAAAACCATTGGATTTACTGTCCTATATCCAGGCAATGGCTCTGAGGCTGGGTTATCGGCCAAAGTTATTGTATCACCGACTCTCGCGGAACTTACATTTTTAATTGATGCCGCAATATAACCGACTTCTCCTGAAGATAATTTTTCAGTTTTTTCTAAGTTTGTAGCACGCATGTATCCACATTCTACAACAGTAAAATCAAGACAATTAGACATAAATTTTATTTTATCTCCAACCTTAATAGTTCCTTCTACAATACGAACATATACAACTACTCCTTTATAAGAATCGTATAGAGAATCGAAGATTAAGGCCTTTAACGGTAAATTATCATTTCCTTTAGGCGGAGGAACTAAGCTAACAATACTTTCTAAAACATCTTGTACATTTAATCCGGACTTTGCCGATACCTTAGGTGCATCTTGAGCAGGTATACCAATAACGTCTTCAATCTCTTTACAAACTCTTTCGGGATCTGCACTAGGTAAATCTATTTTATTAATTACAGGTACAATTTCTAGCCCAGCATCAAGAGCAAGATAAGTATTAGCTAAAGTTTGTGCCTCAATACCTTGAGATGCATCGACAACTAATATGGCTCCCTCGCATGCAGCAAGTGAACGAGAAACTTCATAATTAAAATCAACATGACCGGGAGTATCAATAAGATTAAACATATATTCTAAGCCGTCATTTGCCTTGTATATTAAAGTAACAGCATGAGATTTTATTGTAATTCCTCGTTCTTTTTCTAAATCCATATTATCTAAAAGCTGATTTTCCATTTCTCTGCTTGAAACAGATTTTGTAAGCTCTAAAATTCTGTCTGCTAAAGTAGACTTACCGTGATCTATATGAGCTATAATACTGAAGTTTCTTATCCGATTTTTTGGTATTAACATTTTATATCCCTCATATTCGAAAATAATTATTCTAAAATTATATCATGAAAATTATTATGTGTCATTAATAAAAAGTAAAAAATACTATTGATTTAATATTTTAAATGTGATATACTATCATCAGTGTATATTCATGTGTTTCAACATGCGGTCAGATTAGTGCTGTACGACGATAGGTTGTGAACTATGTCAGGCGGGGAACCGAGCAGCATTAAGCGTACTTTTATCGTGCGTTGCAGAGAGCTGGTTTGGCCGTATGTTGAAGTGCATGATATGATTTTATTTATGCGTAGTGCATAGGGGTGTATGGATGTATCAGGTTTTATATCGAAAATGGAGACCGAAAAAATTTGATGATGTTGTTGGACAAGAACACATTGTAGCAACATTAAAGAATGAATTAAAATCTAATCATATAGCTCATGCATATTTATTTACAGGTTCACGAGGTACAGGAAAAACAACGTGTGCTAAAATATTATCTAAGGCAGTTAATTGCCTTAATTTGATTGATGGAAATCCGTGCGGTGAATGTGAAACATGCGTTGGAATAGATTCGGGAAGTATATTGGATGTCGTGGAAATAGATGCGGCAAGTAATAACGGAGTTGAAAATGTAAGGGCAATAAGAGAAGAGGCTGTTTTTTCTCCGTCGGTATGTAAATATAGAGTATATATAATTGATGAAGTTCATATGCTTTCGATTGGTGCTTTTAATGCACTGTTAAAAATATTGGAGGAGCCTCCAGAGCATGTAATATTTATCTTAGCTACAACGGAAGTGCATAAAATACCTGCAACTATTCTTTCGAGATGTCAACGGTTTGATTTTCATAGAATAAAAAATGATATCATAGCTAATAGAATTATTGAAATTTGTGAGAAAGAGAATGTAGAAATAACTAACGATGCGGCCATGATTATTTCTAGTATTTCAGATGGGGCAATGAGAGATGCATTATCAATTTTAGACCAATGCATAGGTACGGGAAAGGTAATAGATAGAGAATTTATTTCAGGGGTAGTAGGGATATCAGGAACAGATCATGTTGTCAATATTATTAACTTATTGCTAGAAAAAAATATAAAAGAAATATTATCTATAATAGAAAAACTATATATGCAATCAAAAAGTATGGTAAGATTATGTGAGGAATTGATAAAGGCTTTTCGAGATATAATGCTTATATTTAATGGTGTGGATTTAGATGATAATTTATATGGAAGTAATATTGAAAAAATAAAAAGTTATTCAAATAAATTAAGTCTTGATTCAATTATAAATTATATAGATAATTTACAGTATGCTTTAGATAAAATGATGAAGGGTTATAATAATAAGTTAGAATTAGAAAAAGTTTTAATAAAGCTTTGTAATGAAGAATCTAATTTGAAAAATATTGAAGAAAGAATAAAAAAGCTAGAAAATATTTTTTTATCTGGAAAAACTTATTGTAAAACTTTATCAAGTGAAAAAGAGGTTAAAGTTAATAACAGTGAAAAACAATTAGATAATTGTATTGAAGATAATAAAGATGTAAATTGTGAAGCCAAACCGATGGAAAAATGGGATGAAATACTAGAGATATTGAAAAAAAATACTAGTGCAAAATCTATGTCGATAGCATTTAGAAATTCTAAGGCTTATGAAAATGGTAATTTCATTTTAATAGATTCTGATAGTTCGTTAGCCTTTGAGCTTCTAAGAGATTCCGTTCATAGAGATGAATTACGTAGTGCGATAAAGTTAGTCACGGGAAAAGTATATAATTTAGGTCCATATAAAAAAATAAAAAATAATTTAGATAATAATTCAGATATTCTTGATGGTTTGTACAATAAAGCTAAAGAAGAAAATATAAATATAAAATTAAATTAATCTTGGAGGAATATATATGAAAATGAGATTACCAAAAGGAAACGGAGCAGGAATGGGAAATTTTCAACAGTTAGCCCAGCAGGCACAAAAAATTCAGCAAGAAATGGATGAAGCAACAAAAGAATTAGAAAATAAGTTATATACATCAACATCGGGGGGAGGAGCAATCGAAGTTACAGTGTCAGGAAAACCAGAAGTTAAATCGATTGTAATTAAGCCTGAAGTAGTTGATGTGGACGATTTAGAAATGCTTTCAGATATGATAATTGCAGCTACTAATGAAGCAATAAAGCAAGCGAATAACGATAAAGAGTCTACAATGCAAAGCATATCGGGGCAAGTTCATTTACCGGGGTTGTTCTAATTTATGAGTAATTTTAATATTATACCTCTTTCAAAATTAACTGAACATTTTGAGAGGTTTCCAGGTATAGGAAAAAAAACGGCACAAAGATTAGCATACTTTGTGCTAAAAATGCCTATTGAACAAGTTGAAGATTTTTCTAATGCAATAGTTAATGCAAAATCTAGTATACATTATTGTAAGCAATGTTGTAATTTAACGGATAAAGAAATATGTTCTATATGTAATGATGATAATAGGGATAAATCTATAATATGTGTTGTAGAAGATCCTAAAGACGTATCGGCACTTGAGAGAACAAAAGAGTTTAATGCATTATATCACGTGCTTCATGGAGTAATCTCGCCACTGAATGGTATTGGCCCAGAGCAAATCTGTATTAAAGAACTTCTTGCTAGGGTGAATAAGGGCGGAATAAAGGAAGTAATCATGGCCGCAAATCCTACGGTTGAGGGTGAAGCAACAGCTATGTATATATCTAAACTATTAAAACCATTGGGAATAAAGGTTACGAGGCTTGCTTATGGAATACCAGTTGGAGCAACTCTGGAATATGCCGATGAAATAACTTTAAGTAGGGCATTAGAAGGAAGAAATGAAATTTAACAAAAAAGCTGTGTCGAATTGTGTATTTTTGTCATATTATATAATAGGGTATAAGTAAAATTAAAGTATTGGACATATAGAAATCTCTTATTTTATTTATGAATGTATTCTAAAGGGGGATTATATATGGAGATTAATACGAAGGAAAAGATAAATATTATTACGCGTCCCGTAAGAGCACTGTATGCTAGTTTAGCATTATGTTGGGTAGAGTTACTTACATTAGGTTCATTACCATGGGTAAAAAACTTTTGGCTTTATTTTTACCAATTATGGGAATTTAATGAAGAAGAAATATAGCTATTGATTTAAGGAGAAAAAATGGATAATGAGTTTAATCAAATATTTGATATAATGGCAGAAGCTTTTCCTGAGAGTGAATATAGAAGCTATGAAGAGCAAAAAAAATTATTATTAAAAGATTTTTATAAAATAATTTCTTATAAGGATAAAGGAAATAATGTTATAGCTTTTATGTCATATTGGCAATTTAATGATTTTGCTTTTGTTGAACATTTGGCAATAAATAAAGATTATAGAGGGAAAGGCATAGGCTCGAAACTTTTAAGAGAATTTATAGAGAATAATGAAAAAAAATTAGTTATACTTGAGGTTGAGTTACCAAGAGATGAAATAAGCAGAAAAAGAATTAGATTTTACGAAAAGTTAGGCTTTAATTTAAACTTATATCCTTATGAGCAATTACCGCTGCGTATTGAATTTAATAATATTCCTATGTACATAATGAGTTATCCAAGAAAAATAAACGAAAGTGAATTTATGGAGATAAAAGCAAAACTACATAGAGACGTATATAAAGCATGAGTTTTTAGAACTCATGCTTTATGCTTCTTAAAAATAGTGAATCAATAGCTAATTTTGCGTCTACGTTATTATAAATAACATCGTTTACAGCCTTACAAATTGGTAAATCTGTATTATGTATTTGTCCTAATTTTATTAATGCTAACGTTGTTGATGCACCTTCAGCTAATTTTGAATATTCTTTTCTTGTCACAATGCATTCACCAAATTTACGGTTTTGACTGTGCTCAGAAAATAATGTTGCTTGATAGTCACCTAAATGACACAATCCATAGGCAGAGAATTCATTTCCTCCCATAGCTTTTATAAGCCTTGAAATTTCGCGCGTACCTCTAGACATAAGTGCTCCCTTAAGAGAGGATAACTCAATGCCATCAAGCATACCAGCGGCTATACCGATAACATTTTTTGCTGCAGCTCCTATTTCGTTACCGATTAAATCTGTACCATAATAGAATCTTATCATTTTACTTGAGAATTGATTTACCAGCATATTCTTAGTGTTGAAATCCTCAGAATCTATGACCATACAATTAGGTATATCATTAATAAAATCTTGTACGTGACCAGGTCCGACCCATATTGCAACTTTGGTTAGGCTGGTATCTATATATTCAGTAACAACTTGAGATAATCTTTTTCCGGAACTTGCTTCAATACCTTTCATACATAAAACTAAAGTTTTATTAGATAAGTTATATTTGATTATGTCTTTCATAAAATCTCTAAGATTTTGTGCACTAATTGATATTACAATTATATTTGAAGATTTAATAGCCAATTCCAAATTATCGGTAATATTGATACTATTTGGGAGACTTAAAAAATCATTTTTTCGATTTGTGATGAGATTTTTTAAATTAGATGAACTATTTCTACCCCATAAAATAACGTTATGATTAATTCTTTCCAAATACCATGCAATAAAAGTTCCCCATCTACCACAGCCTAAAACAGTTATATCCATATTAAACACCCTTAAGTAAAATTAGTTTTATATAATTATACAATAAGAACTGTTAATTTGGAAGAATATTTTAATCTTATTTAGTATTCATTATAAAGTTTTCGATGTCTTGAAAGGTTACAAAGTTACCTTCAACCAAAGACTTGAGCTTTTTGACCACGGAATTTGGGATGCTTTTAAATAGCAAATCATCTATCGGATTATCGAACTTTGCATTAGTTGGAGCATTGTCCAACTCTAACTTAGATTTCAAAGCCTTCATTTTCAATTTAGAATATAAAAGATCAGCTTCACTCATTGTTTTTGTCATAGTATTAGAAGCTTTGATAGTTTCTTGAGAAAATTCGTTTAAATCTTTTATAATCTCCTCATACGTGTGTTTACCATCTGTACATAAATTTCGTATTAGTTGATTTTGGACTAACGTCAATAGATTGGACAGAAAAAGTCGAACAGAGATAGTCTAGCATGGTAGTAAAGATATATGGATGTATTTTA
>CADBQS010000093.1 GCA_902796915.1 uncultured Ruminococcus sp. | reverse complement strand
TCTCTTTTATATAATCAGAAAATTTATCTGAAAACCAAATAGTAAAAGAACTATATATAGTAATTGAAACAATGAACATTAGCAATGATAGTATCAGGCAGGGAAATAAATTACTAAACAAATTTAATTTAAAATTTATTTCTATAAAATTATATAGCTTTTCGTACTTTTTGTTTAGATAATATTTCAAACGTATGTTTAAGATTAATGCAAAGTTTCTTATCATCTAAACACCGTTCCTATCAGAGTAATCAAAGCACACACGGATATCCACACTAGTGAACAAATTAATGCAGTTTTTCTTGTAACTTTCGCAATGCCAAACAAAAACTTATAAAACAAATAAAACTGTAACAACAGAATTGGGTCTAAAATTTTGAACAACAAATAATAGTACGAGGATTCTGAAAACAGAAAACTCAAATTAGTAAATGAGATTACCTTGGAGGGGCTTAAAAAATATGAAATTGACAAATTGAGTAATGTATTAATCAAGCTAGCTAAACTTAGGATAAGTGAAAATGAAACTACAGATAAAAAGCTTATTTTTTGTTTATGAAATATATTAAAGAGCCACTTTATGATAATAGAAATAACTAGATACGGAATTATAGACGTAGCAATTGTAGACAGTAAAGATGTTATAAATAAAAAATATCTAACCCTGTGTTCTGTAGCACCTAAGCCTAATAACAAGTCGATTTGTTCCAGTTTGCTTACCAACAAAAAATGCGTAGACAAAAAGGCAACAAAAAATGACAAACAGACAATCAAGAAAACCAAAGACATTAAAAACGGTTTGGTTGCTATTTTTTTATAAATTTTTACCATACTATATTACCCTTACACTTTCTAAAATAGAGGCCAAAAGAATTAGCAATATACAAATCACCGCTTTAGTTAGTAGTGATGAAGTGACTTGAAAGTTTTTTCTTACAATTTTTTTGGATATGCTTAACGAAATTTCTCCAGCGATTAAAAACGAAGTGATTTCAGGTATTCCATGTGGCAACGTACTAATAACCAACTCTAACAGCTGATTCGATATTATACTTTGTCCCAATACTGCCCCAAAAATAAAGCCATTTATGAATATTAAAAGGAACGAGGGGATTGACATAAGAAATCCTGAGAACATGATCACTAGCACTATAATAATGTTATGAAAAAACACCTGCCACCAGTGGTAATTAACATTACCAAAAGTCATCATTCCTAAACTTACATTTAGTACTAAAGACAACAACAAAGACACAGTACACCCTACAAGGTATGTAAGGAATACTGCTAAAAAATTATGCACAAATGTAGTAGCACACTTCGAACTAATGTTTTGAACTCCCATATATACTAATCATCCTCTAATGATAAAAGTCCTTCTTCCACTTGTGACAGATATATTTCGGAAAGTACTTCGTCTTTGCTCTGCCAAAACTCCGCTGCTTCAATCAAAACAGCAACAGAGTGCTCCTTTGCATCCTCATCTTCCGGGTGAGCACTTACATTAGCTTTAGCAGAAATAACACGATATTTCATCGAATTTGCTAAATCATCTAATTCGGCGAAATACATCGCTGCCTCGTTGGCAATAGTAGCAACCAATAAATAATTTTCTGTCGACGGTTTAGCGGTTGCACTGAAAATCGCATCACAAACTTTACATTCAATCGGCAACAAATCACGAGAATTCATTTTCCCACCAGCATGTTTCATGGCATGAACGCCATGAAACATACAAGAAATTATTAAAAAAGTCATTAGCACTATAAAATAACCTTTTTTCTTTTTTACTGTAAAAAACATAACTAACACTCCTAAAAGTTGTTACCAAGCAACTACCCACTGCAAACCTTTTCGTGCTATTAATCTTTTTAGATATCCACGACCTATCATTTTACCTAAAATAAGCAACGCACCAGCAGCACCAGCAGTAGTGGCCAATAACGTAACAGTCTGGATGGCAGTAGTAATGCTTGCACCAGCAAGAATTATCTGAATAAACTGTTCTATTGCAGCATAACCCGCAACTTCTGCGATTCCAGTCCACGCAATATGTGAGAATATTGCCATACTCATGTTCTCATTAAGAACTAATCCGCTTACCAATATTCCCAATAATGACAACGTGTATGGTGACGCAGTACTTATTTTTTTGACACTAAACATAAAAATACACTCCTAATCCTGACGATTTGAAAACAATAAAAACCAGTTCCAGACCTATTATAGCATCTTGAGAAATTATTTTCAACAAAATTTTCAGATTCTCTGTTTTCTATACTTTTTTATCAAAATCAAAAAAAAAAAAAATAATACGTTTTAACACAGTTCAAACATTTGTATAATACTGACAAAAAGTCTAGAACAGCCGTAAATGACGCTTGGGTCTGTGATCCGATTAGTGGTTCGCAACAATTTGATAGTATACTTCATCAAACAAATAATTAAGTTGCTCTAATATAAAATTATTATATTTTACAGTTTCTGTCGTAATGCTATTCGTATCCCGATATGCAATTATACTACTTCGTCTTAGTTTTTGAGTTTAAAGCTGTATTCCAAAGCACAAGATATATGCTAAAATTTTATGAGAATACACTAATTAGTGTCATATAATAGCAAGTACATAATAATAAAAGAGAGGTCAGTAAGGGATTTATGAATCGGGTAGTTTTTCATATTGACGTGAACAGTGCTTTTTTATCTTGGGAAGCTGTGCGAAGATTAAAGAATGGCGAACCTGATATAAGAGAAATTGCATCATGTATAGGTGGAGATCCAACTACAAGGCGAGGTGTGGTGCTTGCTACATCAAAGAAAGCTAAAAAATATAATGTAAAAACTGGCGAACCACTATCCTTTTCACTCAAAAAATGCCCTAGTTTACAGATTTATCGACCTGATTTTAAACTCTATCAAACGTGTTCAAATGGACTAACGTCAATAAATTGGACAGAAAAAGTTGAACAAAGATAGTCTAGCATGGTAGTAAAGATATATGGAGGTATTTTAGGC
>CADBQS010000092.1 GCA_902796915.1 uncultured Ruminococcus sp. | reverse complement strand
GAAATCCATCCTACTAAGCCATTTTCAGTTATTACCGTATCATTTACGGATATTCCTGAAGTAGAGCCATGGTCTATTGTAAAGCTATAAAATAATTCACTTGGGTCACGTCCCACAACAGATGCAGATACAAATTTTAAACTCGGATTATCTCTTTTAAATTCATAGTATTTTGCGTACTGTGAATTTTCTTTTTTTACGTCGTAATAATCAACCGTTAAGCTTCTTAAATCTCTTAATTGCGATTTTAAATCTTCTATCTCTCTTTCGTAATCTTCACTACTCCTTCTTGAAGGCAAAACATCCTCGGCCGAATTAGATAGCCTTGTAAATAATTTTTGGACCGGCATTACTATACTATTTATAGTGCTTGAAAATATATTTTCATTAAAGCTTGTTGTGTATAAAATTACTCCCGCAGATATAAACGATATTCCCAGTAATATTTTGAATGGATTACTTTTATAAAATTTTGGCATATATAAATTATCTCCATAAAATTTTTCTTAATGCAACTATCTCTTTCTGGATTTATAATACTCCTTTGGCATGGATAGCTCTAAGCACTTTCCCGTACCGCTAGCTACGCAATCAAGTGGATTTTCTGCAACGTAAACTGGCATACTTGTTTCTTTAGAGATAAGGCTACTTAAACCCCTTAAAAGAGCTCCTCCGCCCGTAAGCATTATGCCTCTGTCTATTATATCGGCAGATAGTTCAGGAGGCGTATTTTCAAGCGTATTCTTTACAGCTTCAACTATTGAAGATATTGGATCAGACAATGCTTCTCTTACCTCTTGTGCATTTATAACAACATTTTTGGGAAGTCCGTCTAAAAGATTACGCCCCTTAATTTCAATCTCTCCCTCATCCTCATAAGGGACAGCTGAACCCAATTGTATTTTTATATTCTCTGCTGTTCTTTCGCCTATTAATAAATTATATTTCCGTTTTATATAAGATATTATCGCCTCGTCAAACTTATCTCCCGCTACTCTCACAGAACAGGCTGTCACGATATCTCCAAGAGATATTACTGCTACTTCTGACGTTCCTCCTCCTATATCCACTACCATACTCCCCGTAGGTTCAGATACAGGCAATCCCGCTCCTATTGCAGCCGCCATTGGTTCTTCTATTAAATCTACAATTCCAGCTCCGGCTTGCTTTGCTGCATCTTCAACTGCTCTTTTTTCTACTTCAGTAACACCCGAGGGTATACATACAACCACTTTGGGTTTACTAAAAAACGTATGCTTTACCGTTTTCTTTATAAAATATTTCAGCATTGAAGCCGTAATATCAAAATCTGCTATAACTCCATCCTTTAATGGTCTTACGGCTATTATTGATCCTGGGGTTCTACCTATCATATCCTTTGCTTGGGCTCCGACAGCCAATACTGCGTCTGTACGCATATCCACAGCCACAACCGACGGCTCTCTCATTACTATTCCTTTTCCCTTTACAAATACTAACGTATTAGCTGTACCTAAGTCTATACCTATGTCTTTTGAAAACATTAATTTCTTCCTCCTCATTTTCGATACTCATAATATTTATTATACCATAAAAACTTTTATATCAACATCTATATTATATTTTATTTATATCAGTTTCTAATTAAAAAAATATTTTAAAAATTGCACAAAAAACTCTTGATAAAAAAAAAAAAAAAGAGTTATAATATAAATGTAGTTAACTACTATATAAAAAATATTTTTTAGGAGGTATTTGTTGTGAACTTTAAAAAAGGTGACAATATAAAATGCGGTCAAGCGATAGATAGTTTTTTGAATGGTGTTTTTAAAGGAATTCCGGAAACTGAAGATTACGGTAATGATGTCTTTGAAAGTCTAAAAAAATTAAAAAATTGTGTTTTAGAGAAGAAAAAGTACTTAAATGCAAAAAGAGAGCAAATAATAGAGAAAATCCAAAAGGACATTTCGGCCGCGGATAATAATTCCGAGGGTTACAATACCGCTAACTTTAGGGCTGATGTGCTTAATTTATATTTGACTGCTTGGAAAACGTTTTTGTGCTGTTACCGGAAGCTTGGCGGAGAACTTGCTGTTAACGCTATTCATGAATATATTATCCCACTTATTGAAACTCGGACTAAGTGTTCTATTACGTATGAGGCTTCAAGCAAAGTGTTTAATTTGAAACCTGCGGACACATCCCTTAAACGCAATAGTTTATGGACCTCAATTAAACATAAATTAGGTATTACGGCTAACGTCTAATTGATATTTTACGTTTCTACTCTTAAAATCAATAGATTTAAATCTATTGATTTTAATTATGCCTTTCCCGCACAACCCATAACATTTTGTATTTTATGCTTTACCATATCTTTTATAGCATCTCTTGCCGGAGCTAAATATTGCCTTGGGTCAAAATGAGATGGATTTAATGCCATATATTTTCTTATTGCGGCCGTCATTGCAAGACGTAAATCCGAATCAACATTTATTTTACATACTGCCATAGTCGCTGCCTTTCTAAGCATTGTTTCCGGGACCCCTTTGGCATCTTGTAATTTTCCGCCGTACTTATTTATCGTTTCTACGAATTCTGGTATTACAGATGAGGCACCATGTAATACAATCGGAAATTCTGGCAAAAGTTCGCTTACTTTTTCTAATATATCAAATCTTAATTGCGGTTTTTGTCCTTTTTTAAATTTGTAAGCTCCATGGCTCGTTCCTATTGCTATAGCTAAGGAATCTACGCCAGTTCTTTTTACGAAATCTTGTACCTGATTAGGGTCCGTATATGATGAATCTTCGTCAGATACATTCACGTCATCTTCTATACCTGCAAGTCTGCCTAATTCGCCTTCAACAGTTATATTATATTTATGCGCATAATCCACTACTTGCTTCGTAAGTTCTACGTTTGCTTCATAATCAAGATGAGAACCGTCTATCATCACAGATGTAAATCCACCGTCTATGCAATTCTTACAAAGCTCAAATGAATCTCCATGGTCAAGGTGTAAAGCGATAGGTAAACCAGTCTCCTGAACAGCCGCCTCCACTAGCTTCATAAGATATACGTGATTCGCATACTTTCTAGCTCCCGATGAAACTTGTAATATAACAGGAGAATTAAGTTCCTTACAAGCTTCCGTAATGCCCTGAACTATTTCCATATTATTAACATTAAAAGCTCCGATTGCGTATCCGCCGGCATACGCCTTTTTAAACATCTCTTTTGTATTAACTAACCCCATCAAAAAGCTCTCCTTTAAATAAAAATTCACGTAATTTATAAGTATAGTATATGCACAAACTAAAAATTTTAAAAGCAGAAATATTAACTTATTATGAGTAAAAATTTAGTAATTGTTAGAAGCGAATGTAGATATTTGATAATATCACTGTGTTTTTTTAGTTATTGTGTATCGTGTTGTAAAATAATATTGGGAGTGCCCAAAGAGAAAATTTGTGATATAATAAGAGGTATGAAGTGTGAAAGATGTAAAAATGAAAACAATCAAATAAAAGCAG
>CADBQS010000091.1 GCA_902796915.1 uncultured Ruminococcus sp. | reverse complement strand
TGGCAAAGGAAGACTCGGAAGCTCGTGGGAAGCTTCAAAATATAAGAATATAATTTTATCCATATTATTAAATAACGTTAATTCTAAAAACATAAAGCTAATGCCTTTTATAGCCGGATTATCTGTGTATAAAGCTATACAAAATTTAAAACTTGATAATATAAAATTAAAATGGCCTAACGATATATTATTAAATAAGAAGAAGCTATGTGGAATATTATGCGAATCTGTTTGTCTAGATAATGAAACTAGAGTGGCAGTAGGAATAGGTATAAACGTAAATCAAAAGGATTTTAGAGGGGAATTAAAAGAAAAGGCTACGTCTTTGTTATTGGAAACTGGTAAGGAATATAAAAGAGAGGAAATAATAGCAAATATATTAAATAATTTAGAAAAATATATGCTTATAGATAACTATAATTTAATGGAAGAATATAAATCTAATTGTATTTCCATTGGAGCAGAGATAGATTTTATTAGAGAGAATAAATTATGCAGAGGAAAAATTATAGATATATCTTACGAGGGAGAAATTATCGTGCAATCAAAAGAAAAAATATTAAAAATATCATCTATCAATAGGGTGAAACAATATATACGATAAATTTAATTCTATGTTTAAAATTTTTAGCATAGATTTGGATAAAGGAAATAGGAAACTAGGGATGGCATATAAAGGTAAATTTGTAAAATAAAATTAATACAGTAATAAAAATAAAAAATAGTTGTAATATATAGGATGAGCTGTTATAATGTATATGCATTATTGCTTAAGAAGTTACTTGTTTGATTTGTTTATAAAATTGTAATCAGATAAGTAAGTATTTTTGAAGCAAGATATACATTTTCCATTGTATAAATAAAATTTTGGTAGCATAAAAGAAAATTAGAAGGGCGGTGGCTTTTTAAATTATATTGGAAATTGTATGTCAAAAAATAAAAAGATTTATTGAAAAGGGGTATACTTTAGTATGAGTGACACAGTGGGAACTAATGCCACAACTAAACCGGAATTTAATAAATTCCAATCATTATTTTGGCCAATACATGGCTATGAGATGAAGAAATTCTTACCGATGAGCTTTTTAATGTTCTTTATCTTATTTGTATACACAATGGTAAGAGACTTAAAAGACGTTCTTGTTCAAAGTTATGCAGTAGGAGGAGGAACAGAATGTTTGGCTCAACTTAAGCTTTACTTTGTTTTACCTGCAGCATTTTTATTGACAATGTTATATTCTAAGTTAATAGGAAAATTTGGTCTTACAAAAACATTTTACATTATGGTTTCTATATTTATGACTTTCTACATAGTGTTCGTAGCATTCCTATTCCCAAATAGAAATGTTATTCATCCAGGTGCAGAAACGATTGAAGCTATGCGTGCAAGTTGGCCATCAGCATTTTTCTGGACAATTCCATGTATAACTAACTGGTCATATAGCTTGTTCTATATTTTATCAGAACTTTGGGGTACAATGGCGATATCATCACTTTTCTGGCAGTTTGCAAATAAAGTAACAATGAAGAATGAGATTAAAAGATTTTTTGGTCTTTATGCAATCGTTGGTAATATAGGTGTTGTTCTTTCGGGTGGTACATTAAAAGCACTTGCAAAGAAATCGCAAGAAAGTGGAGATACGTCTTTCATTACTTTCTCAATAATAGTATGTATAATATGTGGTTTTATGGCTATGGCATTATATTATTATATAAATGCTGTTGTATTAAAAGATCCTAAGCTTTATGATGCATCTTTAGTAAAAGAGAAGAAGAAAAAAGCAAAAGTTGGAACTATGGACGGAATAAAAATACTTTTCAAATCTCCTTACCTATTGTTAGTAGCAGCAATAGTATTAGGATATGGTGCAGGAATTGGATTCTTTGAGCTTGCATGGAAGAAATATATGTCTATGACTTTCAAAGGTAGTGCTTTGGGTGACATGTATTCTAATCTTTCAATAGTTACAGGTATATTGACTATTTTTGCATCTTTTGTTGGCCAAAATATTTTGAGAAAAACAAAATGGAGAACTGCTGCAGTTATCACTCCGCTTATATTAGCATCATTTGGCGGTATATTCTTCCTACTTGTGTTATATGGAAAATTCTCATCACCTGTGTTGTTTGGAATGAATGTTGTACAAATGGCAGTTTGGTTCGGTTTGATTCAAGACGCACTTTCAAAGAGCGTAAAATATTGCTTATTCGATTCAACAAAGAATATGGCGTATGTTCCTCTTGATGATGAAACAAAAACAAAAGGTCAAGCAGCAGTTGAAGTTATTGGTGGCCGTTTAGGTAAAGCTAGCTCGTCTGCAGTTGGTATAGTGTTGACTAGCTTTATAAGTGCAGGTTCAGCAATTACAGATCATTTATTAACGGTGTTTGTTTTCTTTGCGGCAATTGTATCAGGCTGGATTGGTTCAGTATTCGGACTCAGCAAAAAGTACGAAGCTAAAGTATCTGAAAGTACAGAAGCATGATAATTTGTTTTATATTCTCTGCATTAAAATTTTAGTGCGGAGAATTTTATTTATGTCCTTGACAAAATTTAATACATGTAATATAATATATAGGCCGCTTATGTTAGGCCAGTAAAGATAGCGAAGGCTA
>CADBQS010000090.1 GCA_902796915.1 uncultured Ruminococcus sp. | reverse complement strand
TCTATGGGATTTCGTAGATTAAGTATTATAGATTTAGATAACGGTAGCCAACCCATATATAATGAGGATAATACCCTTGTTTTAACATTTAACGGGGAAATTTATAATTATAAAGAATTAAAAAAAGAATTAATAGAAAAAAATCATGTATTTTATACTAGTACGGATTCTGAAGTTCTACTCCATGGATTCGAAGAATGGGGAACCGATTTATTAAATAAATTAAGAGGTATGTTCGCATTTGCTATATGGAACAGAAAAAACAACTCTCTATTCTTGGCTAGAGATTTCTTCGGTATCAAGCCATTGCATTATGCTCAAGTCGGAGACAACTTTATTTATGGCTCTGAGATAAAAAGTATTTTAGCATTCCCTACCTTACAAAAAAAGTTTAATTATAAAGCTTTAGATAATTATTTATCCTTTCAATACGCTGTACCTCCCGAAACTTTCTTTGAAGGCATTTATTGCCTACTTCCTGGCCATTATTTATGGCTTAAAGATGGACAAGTTTCCATTGAAAGATATTTTGAGCCTAAATTTGAAATCGATGAAAATTTATCTCTTGAAAAGGCTGTCGATGAAATAGAAAAAGTTTTTGAGGAATCCGTAAACGTACACAAAATAAGTGACGTTGAAGTTGGATGCTTTCTTTCCAGCGGTGTTGATTCCAGTTATGTTTCTTCATATTTCGCAGACCAGAAAACTTTTACTGTAGGCTTTGATTTCGGAGAAAAATATAATGAGATAAGTTGGGCAAAAAATCTTTCAGATAAAATTGGAGTTGAGCATCACACTAAGCTTATATCCTCAGATGAATTTTGGGGTTCAATCAAAAAAGTTCAATACCACATGGATCAACCTCTAGCCGATCCCTCTTGTATTGCTTTATACTTCGTTGCAGAACTTGCTAGTAAATACGTTAAGGTTGTACTTTCAGGTGAGGGTGCAGATGAGTTATTCGGCGGATATACAGTTTATAATGAACCTCGTGTATTCAGTAAATACCAGCAAATACTTCCGCAATCCGTACGTACGTTTTTAGCTAAGCTTGTTAAAAAAATTCCTTTTGCTTTTAAGGGTAGAAGCTTTATAATACGTGGTGAAAATACGGTTGAAAATAAATTTATAGGTAATGCGTTTATGTTCTCGGAAGAAGATAAACGTAATTTACTTAAAAATCCTGCTATTGCTACGAAACCACAGAATTTATGTAAAAAATTCTACGAAAAAGCTAAGGATTACGATGACGTTACTAAAATGCAATATCTTGATATAAATCTTTGGATGGTTGGCGATATACTATTAAAGGCAGATAGAATGAGTATGGCCAATTCCTTAGAATTAAGAGTACCATTTTTAGATAAAGAAGTATTTAAAGTAGCTTCCAAATTGCCTACAAGATTAAAAGCTCCAAAGGAAAACACTAAGTATGCTTTAAGGCAGGCCGCAATGCGACATTTACCTCAAGATACGGCTCAAAAAGAAAAATTGGGATTTCCTGTACCCACTAGGGTTTGGCTCAGAGATAAAAAATATTATGATATAGTCAAGGAAGCCTTCTATTCTGATACTGCTAAAAAGTTTTTTAACTCAGAAGTACTTATGCAATTCCTTGACGACCATTATAAAGGTAAATGGGATAATAGCCGTAAGGTATGGACTATATATATTTTTATCGTGTGGTATAATATATATTTTGGCAAATAAATTAATAGCACAAAATACAAAAATAAAAACCTCATCAATAAAATATTTTATCGATGAGGTTTTTTCATATTATAAATACTAATTTTTAGGATTTTACAAATTTAAATTTTTGATTTTTATTTCCATTAAAGCTCCAAACAAAAATGTTTGTACCATTATTTTTCTGAGCACCTGCTAAATCTAAATAAAGATTATTACATTTAGATACAATATAATATTCATCATTTCCTGCAGATTTAATAGTCCATATTTGAGCATCAGAACCATTTTTATCATGCTGCCACACATTAGCTCCATTCTCGTTTTTTGCATAAGCAACATCTAGCACCTTTCCTGAACACACAGATTCAATTTGATAATAACCTTGCCCTAAATAATTCAGCTTAAATTTTTGATTGTCAAGACCATGTTTAGTCCATAAATGCACATTAGCCCCACTCTGCTTACTAAATCCCGACACATCAACTACCATATTATTATCTAATGAACTACAAATTGTGTAAATACCCTCCGGTAAAACTTTATATATATTAGTTTCAGCAATTTGGCGATATTTATCCCATTCAGAATAAAATCTTACATTCTTAGACTCCCAAGGTTTAAACGCCCCCATATAGTGAATTATAGTAGGATTATCGCAAGCCTTTTTCCATTGTTCCAAATCAAAATAATTTTTTACTATATTTATAGAATCATTACCATAACCAATAAGAAGATTTTGCATTGCATTATATTCAGGACTTATAAATTTAATTTTGCTATAGCAAACTGCATTAAGCACGTCTTGATCATAATACAGCGATCCTCTTTTGGCTAATGTTGGTATGTAATCATCAAAATTTTTTTCTATATTATCATTACGCATTTTTTCTAAATTCATCAATAGCACGCCAGCGTTTACATATTGTTCTGCTTCTTTAATTCCTAACTCCTTTGCATAATCTTGCCTTCCCCTATTACTCCATCCAATTATAAACTGGTCTATAACAGCACCAATATAATAATCTGAAACATCAATATTATACATACTCCATAAATCTTTACGAATAATTGTATCTCCATCTAAATAAAGTACTTTGTTATATTGAGGCAAAAGGCTGGGTAAGCTTAATCTATAATATGTTGGAGTAGCTAAATAGCTCCTAACAGATGCAGAGATGTATTTATCTTTCATATTAATTAGTTCAACGTGACAGTTATTATAAACATTTTGCAAACTTAATAATCTTTTTTGATTCTCGTCAGATAAAACATTAGTAACCATTATGTGAAAATTAATGTATGTATCTGAGTTCTTATTTTCTAAAATTGACGTCATCGAAACAACAGTCGGATACACGTAATTGTCATCTGTTGCCATTGCAATGGGTATTACGTGTGGTTCCTGTTTTTCCTCAGCTTCCACCTTTACCGCAAAATTGCTAAACATTGTAACTATAGCTGTAATACATACTAATTTTAATATTAAATTTCCAAATTTTTGTTTCATAAAAATCCTTCTTTCATTTTTATATATATTTTATTTTATAAAACTTTGTAAATAATGCAAACTAAATACAGTTAAAAAAATTGCTAAAATATTATAAAATAAAATATTGACTTACGTTTTCTTCATATATATTATTATATATAGAATCAATCTTTTAAATAGGGGTGTTTTACTTTGAGTAAGGAATCAAAAAACAGCTATGGATTAGGTGTAATTTTAGGTATCATTACCGCTATAGCAACTGTTGCTGCTACTACTGTTGCTATTTTCATGTTTCTTGATAGGAAAAAGAAAAAAGAAGATAAGGAATTAGAGGAATATTTAGAAACTTCTATACAATAATTAAAAGCCTATCCATGCGGTAGGCTCTTTTTATTATAAATATGTAAATTTAGAATCTCACAAACTGGTCTTTTATTTGCTTGTCCATTCAATAACTTTTTTATTCCGCGCACTAGACCAATAAGACTCCCGAGACCGATAATCGCATTGCTAACATCTTGTTTAGTCGCAGGACCTCCAAGTCCAAAACCAGTTTTATCAGTAATATAGTCCATTGTAGCGGCAGTTCCAACTCCAACGCCGGCCCCGACAAGTCCTCCTCCTAGCAGTCCGCCTAAACCACCTATAAATACACCTTCAGCTTTTTTAGCAACCGAACTTACTCCGCCACCTACAGCTGAGTCCAATTCATCTTGTGAAAGCTCGCCTTTGTTTTCACGAATCTTGTTTATAAGATTTCCCAACATCTTTAATTCATCTTCAGTTGTTTCTACGCCACGAGATTTAAAAAGTTCTTGT
>CADBQS010000089.1 GCA_902796915.1 uncultured Ruminococcus sp. | reverse complement strand
CTGTTAGTTTCATAGTTCTAGTTGGATTTTTACATCTTATTGCACCATACTTGCAATCTTCTTCTGATAATCCCCTATATAATTTAAGAAGTTTTAATTTTTCTTTTTTTCAACAAAATTTGGGTGATGTCTTTTCTTCTTTTTAGCCTCAACAAATGTGTTTGGACACATTGAAAAAATTAACCCTATTGATAATACACCACTAACTAGTCTTTTAAACATCTTTTCCATTTTTTGTCTCCTTTAATTTTAAAAATTTAAATTTTTGTATTCTAATTGCTTATTTTGCGTTAATAAACAATTAAGACGTGATTGTAAAACATAATAATTAATTTATCAACACTAAAATTTATTTTTTTCAATTTTCGTACCTGGATAGTACCAATTTAATATTTGTTTATAATCTGCCCCTTGCTGTGCCATATATTCTGCGCCGTATTGGCTCATACCCACTCCATGTCCATAACCTCTTACTGTAAATATAAATCTATCGTTTTGATACGACAAATCAAAGTCCGCTGAACGTAGGGAAAATAGGCTCCTTATCTCTGTCCCTTTTGCTTCATGTCCACATATTTTAATTGTTTTTACCATTCCTGTTGGAGTACGATTTACATCACTTATCCAAGAATTGGGCTCTGAATTAATATTACAATCGCTCCATGCTTTATTTATTATAGATTTAAATTCATCTACACTAAAATCCACGTTAGTTTTATAGTTCGGAGCTAACTTGTCCCCTGGGCTAGGAACACTTTTTAAATATTTCAAATCTCCGCCAAATACGTCCTTACAATTTTCCGTATTACCAGAGGACATAGCATGATATACAGATAATATTAATTCTCCGTCATCTTTTAAAGTTTCACCATATACGCTATCAACATCCGCTTTTACTTTATTAAAATATTTATCAAAATTTTCTCCCCATCTTTCTTTTATCTTTTCTTCACTAACATAATATTTCCATTTGGAAGTATTTACCGTAAAATCTGGAGATTTTCCTGTATTATCTTTTTTTCTTGCTTGCTCTCGGGTTCTGCTAAAATATGTATACGCCGCTACAGCTTGTGCCTTTATAGCTTCATCATTAAACGTTGGAGGCATTTCTGTTATTACTGTGGAATATAAAAACTCTTTATCTCCAATATCTAGAATTTTTCCATTAGATTCATCTAATACACGAAACGTTTTATGCTTATTTCCTTTTTCAATTATAGATTTACGTTCTTCACGGCTCCCATCCTCATTAAACGCCATTAACGTGTTTTTACTGTCATTTCCAATAACAGAAATTAAAGGTATCAAAATCATACTTATAAACATTATGAAAATTAATACTACTTTTTTCTTTGCATTAGACGTCATAAATCTGTTCACTTCCATAAATGATTATTTTTTCGGTTATTGACTTTAATTAAATTTCACTGTATACTATCGAATTAGAATGGTTATATTACATAATTATGCATTTGTATCTAATTTATGTTAAATATTCTGTTTGAATGTGAGCAATCATATTAAATTTAGGGAGGTATCATTTTTTATGAAAACCAAGATCTCATGGATTTCTTTTATCATTGCTTTGTTGTCAATTGTACCTATTAGAATTTTTAGCTCTATAAACAACACAGGATGGGATAGAAATCCAATTTTTGCTATTTTAACTACTATATTAATGTTGTTTTGCGGTGTACCATTATATTTTTGTAAGGATTTATTTAATTTACCTAAAATTCACAGAAATATACCATTAGCAATTACAAGTGTTATAATATCACTATCATTTCTTTGGTGTAGTGCGGCCTATCTTACTGATATAGAATTTTATCAAAATCAACAACACCCTTTACTTATGTCTTTACTATGTCTTGCTACAGCCGTAACGTTTGTGTTTATTGCTATAACATACTTTAGGGGTAAAAATATGTTCAGAAAACCTCAAATGCTCATATTTATGCCCATTCTTTGGTGTGGTATGGAAATGATTCTATTTTTATCCATTTCAAACACTAATGTTGATCCTTATAATGTTTTGCTTAAATCCTTGTTATTGTTATTTTTACTTTATCAATCTCAAATATTTGTTACTTCAACGGATAGAAATACTACAAGACGTGTATTCATGTTAGGTATGCCGGCAATATTAGCTGTTATAATGTATAATGTACCTTTAATTGTTTCTTTATTCCAAGCTTCAGGGGATTTTAGTTCCGTTAAGGCGGCAATATGTATTGCAGAATTATTTATTTCTGCTTATATTGTTCTTTTACTCCTTGATTGCCAAAATCAAATTGAAGAAAAATAATTCAATATTATAAATATATAAAATACAGATAATTAATTTTATCTGTATTTTTTGTGTTCTTATAGATTATATTTTAAAAAATATTTACAATTTCTTTTATTTATGTTATAATATACAAAACATTTCAATTATGGGGGTCTCGTTATGAACAAAGAACTACAAAATTTATTGGAAAAACAAGAATTTACAAAAAAATTACTTCACTTACAAACCAAAGAGGAAGTCAAAGATTATTTTAATAGCTTTGATTATAAAATCACTGATGATGAAATTGAAGAATTAAGAACATTTTTCAGCAAATTATATGAAGAAGTTAATAAGCTCAGTAATGAGAAGAAAAAACAATTGGCAAATATGACTGAGGAAGAGAAAAAATTATTTATTTCTGAAAGTAAAAAAGCTTTAAAAGAGCTTTCGACAGAACAACTTGATAAAACCGTTGGTGGAGCAAATGGTATTACTAAAGAAGTTATAATAGGAGGAGCAATAGGAAGTCTTGCAGGAATAGCTGGGACAATAGCATGTAAAGATGAAATTGGGGCAGCAGTTAAAAAAATTTATAATAAATTTATATTAGTCCCTTCTAGTAATATTAAATTCGCTATTGCTGATACAATAACAGGTATGCCATTACGTGGCGCATTAGCTGTATCTGCGGCCACTGTAACCGTGGGCCTGGTGGCTGGTCCGACTCTTGTGTCAGGAGCTGCAGGGGCTGGTTTAGGTTATTTAACTAAGAAAAAATAATTATAAATAGTTAATTATCCCTCTTTAATTTGAGAGGGATAATTTTTATGTATAAATAGCAATAATCATACAACAATATAATATAGATAGTATTTTAAAACAATTATTAAATTTATCATCAAATAGTTGTATTATGAATTTTCATTGTATATAATATATTATTATAAATAATTTGAGGATGTGGTGTTTTTATGTCTATTAAAATTGGTATTAATGGATTCGGAAGAATCGGTAGGTTAGTTTTCAGGGCAGCGATGAAAAACACTGATAAGTTTGAATTAGTTGGTATTAATGACCCATTTGTCAGCCCCGAATATATGGTTTACATGGCTAAATATGATACTGTTCACGGTAGATTCGATGGCGATATTAAAGCATATGAAAATAAACTTATTGTTAATGGTAAATCAATTAACGTATTTTCAGAAAAAAATCCTTCAGATATACCATGGGGTAAAATCGGAGCTGATTATATCATTGAGTCAACAGGCGTATTCTGTACAAAAGAAAAGGCTTCTGCTCACATTCAAGCAGGTGCTAAAAAGGTTATTATATCCGCTCCAGCAAAGGATAAAGAAACCCCTACTTTTGTATGTGGCGTAAATTTAGATAAATATACAAGCGATATGAATATTGTATCTAATGCTTCATGTACAACAAACTGTTTAGCTCCCCTCGCTAAAGTTATAAACGATAATTTTGGTATAGTTGAAGGCTTGATGACTACCGTACACGCTACTACGAATACACAAAAAACTGTTGATGCTCCATCAAGTAAGGATTGGAGAGGCGGACGCGCTGCTGCCGGTAACATAATTCCTTCCTCAACAGGTGCAGCTAAGGCATGTGCATTAGTAATTCCAGAACTAAAAGGTAAATTAACAGGCATGGCATTCAGAGTTCCTACGCTTGATGTATCTGTCGTAGATTTAACATGTAGGTTAGAAAAGGCTGTAAGTTATGAAGATATTTGCTCTGCCGTAAAGAAAGCCTCAGAAGGTGAGATGGAAGGCATTTTAGGATATACGGATGAAGACGTTGTATCTTCTGATTTCTACACCGATCCACGTACATCTATTTTCGATTCCAAAGCAGGAATCATGCTTAATGAACATTTTGTAAAGCTTATTTCATGGTATGATAATGAATGGGGTTATAGTAATAAAATACTCGATTTAATCGTTCATATGAATAACGTAGATAATAAATAAATGCAACTCAGCACTACTTATAAAAAGTAGTGCTGTACTATATTTTTAATCAATGCGTTTTTTACCGCTTAGTTATTGAAGATCCTATATAAAATTTATTAAATTGAAGAAAATGGAAAATATTAATTCTATACAAATAATATACTCTTCAGTTTTATTTAAAAATCAATGGATTATATTAGATCACTTATTAGTCATAAAGTTTTCATCTTCAAAATCAAATTCTCTATAAAATTCTTTTGTTTCGGATACTCTTATAACCGATGATCTATTTTTTTCCAATAGTTTAGTTATGGCGTATAAATCTATCCATATCTCATTATTGCATTCTTTTTGTGATTCATCAAATATTAATTCCATGCCTAAGTGTAAATGGCTGCAGTCTATATTATTAGCATTTTCTTTCGTGCTATAGCCCGTTCTGCCTACGTAACCTATAACATCTCCAGCTTTCACTACTTTACCTTCTACTAAATCCGTATGATAAGGTTTATTCTGACGAAGATGAGCATAGTAATAATATCTTTTCTTATCGAAGCTTCTTATCCCTACTCTCCAGCCACCGTATTGATTCCATCCCATTATCTCAACGATTCCAGATTCTATAGCTACAACGGGTGTCCCTGTTGCGGCCATTAAATCGTGCCCTAAATGTTTCCTTGCAAAACCGTAAGAACGCGATGCTCCAAAATCGGAATAGTGAGAATATGGAAAAGTTTTTGCTATTGGAGAAAAAGCTTTTAATCCATACTTCTCCTCCCACTGCGTTTCTTGCCCATCCTTAGATTTTTTTCTTATCTTGTAATTCCCAACAAATTCCTTTAATACTGCTGTGTAGGCTTCATTATAGTATGCGTAATGCTTCATGGATTTAGTTAAATCCTCTATTTTTTCCCCTGAATTTAACTTCTTAATCAATTCATCCATATCTGATGATTTATATTTTTTATAATCCCCACCATACTTTGCTGCAAGATAAGATAAAACTTCTATCCAATTTATTTTTACCTCTTGGTCTTGAGAGTTTATATCTGCTTTCATGGCCTTTTCTAAGGCTTCGCAAGTTGGAGTAAATTCAACGTATTTTATAAAATTTTTCTGCTCACATTGTGCAGAAACCTCCCCGGTATTTTTATAAAAAATTAATGTAAATATTAACATTAAAATTCCAATAGACAAAAGTGAAAATAGTATTATAGGCTTCTTCTTTACGCTTATTATAAACAATTTTAATTCACCTGCATTTTTTATCAATTAAACATTACTTTTATCTATATGCTTAATTCAATGATAAAATGCAGGTGAATATTTTTAATTAAAAACTATATTTGTTACTTTAATAGTGTTGTTTGATTAAATTTTATACGAATAAATTATAAAATTTAATTTTTAATCTTTAGCACATAAACTTATTTGCAATAGTAAAAAATATAAAATCATTTCTATATATTTAATCTTCTTTAAATAATTCTGTAAGTCTTTCTGCTTTTGTTGGATTATCTTTCTTCTTCTTGATCCAGCTTGTAAACGTTTGATAACGGACATAATATTTGCATATTAACTTATCTATCGCATCACGTACACGAGCATAGGATATCACATCATAACCCTCTGTCTGAACACCGCGTTTAGCGCTTTCAAGTAACCTGGCATTCTGTTGCGTTAAATAATATAATTTCTTTTTTATCTTATTCGTATCCGGTTCTGTAGCCGATCTGATTTTACCAACTACTTCATCTTTGTAGAAAGCAATTAACTTTTTTGCTTTTGATAAAATTTCTAAAAGCTCTTTGTATCCACTTATCATTTCTAACATTCTGTCATATATATCGATTCTTTTACAAAATTCTTCATGTTATTGTAGTATTTCTTCAGCCTCATTACATTTTTGGCTAACATCACTAATAAGCGTATTAATATTATCGGTTTTTTGTCCCATAAATAATCTTCCTCTCTAAATTTATTTTAAATACTGTAACGTTACATTTATTATTGTACCAAAAAACAAAAAATAGTCAAGCGTTTTTTGTGTATTTTCTTAAAATTTTATCTAATGACTATTTTTTATTATTAGAGTATAATAATAAAGTAATAAAAAATAGGCAAAAATAATTTATATATAGGAGGGAATTTAATATTATGAAAAAAAGAACTATTGTAATTGCAGGAAATTGGAAAATGAATAATGGGCCTAAAGAAGCAGAAATGCTTACAAAAGAAATTATTTCAAAAATAAAGAATAAAAATATAAAATATATATTGTGTGTACCTTTTATAGATATAGATATTATGTATAAGGCTATAAATGGTACAAATATCAAGTTGGGAGCCCAGAACTGTCATTGGGAAAAATCTGGGGCATTTACGGGCGAGATATCCGTCGATATGTTAAAAAATATAGGTATTGAATACGTAATAATCGGTCACAGCGAAAGACGCCAATACTTTAATGAAACGGATGAATCTGTTAATAAAAAAATTATTTCTGCACTGAATCAAGGAATAAACCCTATTTTATGCGTCGGTGAAACACTCAAAGAACGTGAAGCGGATAAAACTAATGATGTTATATATAATCAGGTAACTAAGGCATTGGAAAATGTTGATAAAGAAAGTATAAAAAACGTGATTATAGCATACGAACCTATATGGGCAATTGGTACGGGTAAAACTGCAACTCCAATGCAAGCAAATGAGATTTGTAAATATATTAGAGATATAGTTAAAAAGCTTTATGGAGAAAATATATCGGATAATATAATAATACAATATGGTGGCTCTATGAACCCGTCTAATGCCGAGAAATTGCTTTCCCAAGACGATATAGACGGTGGATTAATTGGCGGAGCCTCGTTAAAGGCTGATGATTTTACTAAAATTATTAATATTGCAGATAATATTACAAGAAATGAGTGATTTTATGCATAAACCAGTCATATTGATTATACTCGACGGATTTGGTATCGGTAGGGATGACGATATCGGTAATGCCGTTAAAGCTGCTAATACTCCAAACTTAGATAAATTATTTAAGGAAAATCCTACTACGAAAATAAAAGCTTCTGGATTGGCCGTAGGCTTACCAGAAGGACAAATGGGTAACTCCGAGGTTGGCCACACAAATATCGGTGCCGGTAGAATTGTCTACCAAGAACTTACACGTATTTCTAAGGCTATTGAAGACGGTATGTTATACGTTGACAAAGAAATAACTAAGGCCATGGAACATGTTGTAAAAAATAATTCTACACTTCATATAATGGGTTTACTATCAGACGGAGGTGTTCACAGTCATAATTCACATTTATATGCATTATTAGATATGGCAAAAAGGCATAACATTAAAAATGTTTTAGTACACGCTTGGATGGACGGCAGAGATGTACCACCTAAATCCGGAGAAAAGTATATTATTGATTGCGAACAAAATATGAAAGAGCTTGGCATAGGAGAAATCGCTACAATATGCGGGAGATACTACTCTATGGATAGGGATAATAGATGGGAAAGAATCTCCCTTGCATATGATGCCATTGCTAATGGTATCGGTAATGAATTTGAATCCGCCGTTAAAGCTATTAAAAACTCCTATGAAAAAGAAGTTACGGATGAATTTATATTACCTGTTGTCAAAAAAGGTTATACGGGTATGAAAGAAAACGATGCAGTAATATGCTTCAATTTTAGGCCTGACCGTGCTCGTGAAATTACAAGATGTTTTGTTGATAAAGATTTAAGCAGTATTAATGTTAAAAGAGTATTTCCACAAAAATACATTTGTATGACTCAATATGATGCTAAAATGCCTAATGTTGACATCGCTTTCGTTCCCCAAACCCTTGGTAATACATTTGGTGAATATATATCTAATAAAGGACTTAAACAATTAAGAATTGCTGAAACCGAAAAGTATGCACACGTAACGTTTTTCTTCAATGGAGGTATTGAAAAGCCTTATCCGGGCGAGGATAGAATATTAGTCCCCTCTCCTAAGGTTGCAACTTATGATTTAAAGCCCGAAATGAGTGCGTATGAAGTTACAGATAAAGTAATTGAGGCTATCAGAAAAAATATTTATGATATTATAATACTCAATTATGCAAACTGTGATATGGTTGGTCATACTGGTATCATGGAAGCAGCTGTCAAAGCTGTTGAAACTGTTGACGTATGTAGTAAAAAAGTTATAGATGAAATTATAAAATCCGGTGGTATCGCCATTGTTACAGCCGACCATGGTAATGCAGAAAAAATGCTCTCTGATAATGGAACTCCTTTTACTGCTCATACAACTAATTTAGTTCCATTTTGTGTTGTTAATTATGACTGCGAATTAAAAGACAGCGGTAAATTAGCGGATATAGCTCCAACTATGCTAGATATTTTGGGCATTGATACTCCGCAGGATATGACAGGTATATCGTTAATTAAATAAGTGTTTAAGAATATTTCTTAATTATTGATATAACAAATTACGCGATTTGGTATT
>CADBQS010000088.1 GCA_902796915.1 uncultured Ruminococcus sp. | reverse complement strand
TCCAAGAAGGTTTCTATGCTTCTTTGAACTCTTGTCCATAACATCTGATCATTTGGTTCAAATACTACCCAATTCGTATTTGCTTTGATTGACTCCTCAAGATAGATGAACAGACGTCTAACGTTGATGTACTTCCAAAGAGCCCTGGATGTAGCGGTTCTAGCACCCCATACTCTTATTCCAGCTCCTGGGAATTTTCTGATTAAGTTCACTCCCTTAGGATTCAACATATCCTGCTCACCAACGTTGTAGTTTACAGATAAACCTGTACAATTTGCTACAACCTCATTCGCTGGAGCCTTATGTACACCTCTTGCATTGTCGCTCCTTGCATATATACCAATGATTGAACCTGATGGTGGAATATATGTATCTCTCTTATCGAGTGGATCAAATACTCTGAGCCATGGATGATACATTGCACAGTAGTCACTGTCAACTATATCTCTATGCTTTAATAAATCAGTCGTGCTTCTGGCTTCATATGGCATATCGAGTACTGCGAATCTACTTGCTAAGTTCTCACAATGGGATACTAACGCTAATTGAACGTTTGCACTCGTAATTCCTGGTACCGCCATGATGTTTACATCTGAATTATCTAAGAACGCCTGTAAACCCGTACGTCTACCCGGACCGCCATCTTTACCGATATAATCATCATCCGTAAGCTTAGCAGCTGAACCATTCAAACCGCCTTTAAGTGAAATTTTAACTTCATCGCCTTCTGCTCCAAATACTTCTTTAATTATATTTATTGGTGATTTCACTTCCTCAACAGGTTTAGCTTCGAGCTGTACTAGCTCTGACTTAGCCATTACTTTCTCTATAAACGCTGGTATTGATGTATTAAATGATACGTTTTCGTATTTTTCAGTGGTCTCACCATACTCAACCACCACATTCATTTCACAAGTTTTAATTTTTACTTTCGGAAGTAAAGCCGTATCAACAACAGTTGCGGTAAATGGTTTTGCAAATGTTACAACATTACCCTTCGTTAAAGTTACAACATTAAATTCCTCCGCATCTACTCCATCCACGGTAACGACATCGCCTACATCGAATCCAATCGCGTTCTTCAAGCGATACTTTCCTTCGCCTAAATCCTCGAGCACTTGCGATTTACACTCGTTAGTCTCAGAGAAAGTTAGTGATATTGAGTTGCCCCATACACCTGGATTTCTAGCTTTTATGCTAACTAATCCATCTTTACCTTCAACGCACTTTGCCGATGCTACTTCTGCATCTGGAGGTGCTACTCTCATGATAAATGCTCTTGAACCTCCATTTACAAAGAAGTTATTTACTGCATAAGCCAGATATCTATATTGTCCAAACTCTGTTGATTGTAGATATCCACCAAACTTACGAGTAAAGTCTGCTGGTCCGGTTACCAATATTGGTGCTCCAATTACTGGTCCCTTTTCTGCAACTCCTATAAATCCTGCTGTGCTTGTACCTACTCCTTGCATAGGAACTGGACCACTGTCAAATTCCTCTACATATACTCCTGGAGAAAAATATTCTGCCATAATTTGCGGTTCTCTACCTTGAAAAGTAAGAACCTTTCAACTCCTTTCGCTTAAAAATATTTAGCTTAGATGTATTTTTATATAACATATAAAGAAGGGAAATGAGCCCTAATTTATTGCTAATCAAACTTAGTAAATTCAATATTTTCTTGATTTTTAAGCAATTCAAATAATATCTTTATTTCTTCACTAGATAAATTCATAAGTATCATACTTATTATCTCGTTATCTATCTTATCCCCATAATGCTCTTTGAGTAATTTTCTAATCATTCTTTTCATCATTACTATCTCCAAGCTTTGGCTAGATAAACTTAATATTCTTTTTCTTCTTGAGATTTCATCTTCTGAAGCGATAATCTTATTTAACTTATCTTTTCCGAAGTAACTTATAAATTTTTTTATTTCCTTTAAAAACTTCTGATTTTTTTCTTCTTTTTCTTTATGAATCGTTTTTGTAAAGTTAAGCTCTTCTTTTATCTTTTTATTGTCTTTAAAATCATTTTTTCTTTCTTCTAAGTCATCTATTTTCTCTTCGCCTTTGTCCATATCGTAAATTAATTCTTCATCATCGTTTGAACTATTGTTATCATCGTCTTCTATCTTTCTTATACTGTCATTTCTTGGATTATACTCAAAACTTATTTTCCCTGCCCTAAACTTTTTTTCATCGCCTTTATACATTTTTCCAAAGTAATTATCCTTATCATAAGGAGACTCATCAGGTATTCCTTCTTCCCTATTTTCTATATCAGAAATCAAGGAAAAGGATATATTTGTATTTTTATTATTTCTCTTATACCCTACCTCTACAGTACCTTCTTCTGTTTCAAAGAACCCAAATCTATCAGGCGTTTTCTTGTTTACCTTTTTTTCATTCTCTTCTTCATCAGGTAACCTTGAAGATATCTTAGAGTCATTTTTTAAAAATTTTTTGCTTTCTTCTCTCTCTTTCTTTATTTTTTCTTCAGAGACAGCTTTCTTATCTTGCCACCAATTTTCATTTGAACTTTTCTTACTCAAATCATTTATATATGAATCTTGATTCAATTGCTTATCCTTTTTCTGTGTATGATCATCTTTTTTAGATTTTTCAACATTTTTAAACAATCACACACACCCCCATATACTTTTTATCTAAATTTTTAATCTCTACATTTTATCACATCCCATTCAATCTATATAAAAACATCTTATTGATTAAAGATGTTATAACAACCAAAAGCCTCAAAAGAATTATTGCCCTATAAATTTTTAATTGTTATATCTTTTTTGTGATTTTCATCTCATGAAAGCATTATATCACGTTTTTTTCATTTTGACTATTAATTTTTCCTTAAAAATTTATATATTTATTGTTTTTTTAGAGGTTTATTGTAATATTTTGTAAAAAAAGCAGCGTTTTAGTAATTTTATTTGATATTTAATACTAATAATAACTTTTAAATCTTAAAAAATATATATTTTTTACCTCAAATAGTTTTAATTCTTATTATTGTTAATTTGAAATAAAAAAGAGAAAAGAACCCTTTGATTCTTTTCTCTACTATAATAATATATCTAATCAAACTATCGATTAACTCTTAATTAAATATACATCTTTGAATAATTTTGCCGGTAGGATTACCTCTGCTAAAAATTTATGCTTGCTTTTATCTCTTAGATCCATTGTAAATTCAATCGGATTCTCTTCTTCTAAATAAGTTGATATTACCTGCAAAGCCGTTTTAATACTTAAATCTCTTTGTCCATTTACCCAAGGCTCTATCTCTGCTTTATATCTAGTGGCCTCATTAAACATCGACGCAGCCCAAGATCCCGTTTTTCCTCTATTTTCTGCTATATCTTGATTCAATTTGCTGAGCAAGCTATATTTAAAGCTAGCTCTTACATTCTCTCTCTTGGTATATTTAATGTAATCATCGAAACTAATAGTTGTACTTTGGGATAACTCTTCAAACCTTGCGTTTATTTCACTATCATTCATAAGACTTAATATATTATAAAATTTAGATGTCATATTTTCCAATGAAAGCTCATACTCAAAAAGTGCTAACGCATCCGACAAACTTACATTCACATCACTATATTCATTGTAATTCGTTTCATTGTTAATATTATCAACACCCCAAGCTCTAAAAAAATTCGCTTTAAAAGCTCTTCGATATTCCGGTCCCAAAGTACCATCGTTAAAGTGCTCTATAGCAACTCTGGCTCTATTCAGTTCTTGGTCTTCACGTGCAAGTGCAGCAAAATCCGCACTCGTAATTTCTGCAAATACATCTTTTCTAAAACCACTCACCATTCTTTTAACAAATGCATCACTTGTATTATTACTTGTTGAAGAAAGCATTCTTTTATCTATTTCATAAGCAAGATTATCAATAATCCAAAGTACTCTATTTTTACATCCTGATACTCCCGAACGCAAAAGATTGTCTACTTGCACCCAAAACGCACCTACAGGATCGTCTACACGTTGAAATGCATCACTCATGCTCATCCCATCTGCTTGCTTCAGTATTTCAAGCTGCCTCAGCACTCTTTTAAGCATCATTTGTGCATTACTACCAATTTGATTCCACCTATTGTCCCTAATAGCAATATTCCGAAAATCATTTCTAGGAGTTATTTCATTTATAATATCGTGCATTTGCCAGTCCGTCATATTAACATATTCTGTTCTCCATCTGAGGTTAATAGACTCATAAAATGAACCAGATAAAACATAACCATAATTATTACTTAATCTATTGTTAAGCTGTATTCTAAAATCTTCATCAACTAATGGCTCAACTTTATCACCTACCGGCACTATATACGGTTCATCAATAAAATTCAGCCCATTTACAAAATCTACATTCCTTTGTTCATCAGAACGATGTAATAGCGAATTCACACACATAACCGTACAAACTAATGCACTGGATGTTAAAACTTCAACTTTTATAATTAAAAGCCTAGAGTTTTGTATATTTGTATATTTATTTTTAACTTTAAATTATATATTCGTCAAAACCAATGCAATTATAGGTATATAAAATTTTATATACCTATAATTATTTATTCTATATTATATTGTAAACCCATATTGAAAGTGCATAAAGTAAATAAATATGTGCCGGATAAAAAATATAAAATAATCTCTTTGCCGCAAGGCCACGCTGTCCCTTATACATGAACAATAGCCACAGCACTACAAACTGCATTGCAAAACTTGCTATGAAATATGATGGTCCGTGTATCGACATAAATGAATCATAATAAAGCGTTGCATCAACAAATACCCATAATGCATTAAAGCCGCAATACGACCATATTCTTGCTTTCCTTTTGTCCCTTAATAAATACAGAAGCAATGCTCCTATTATTCCGCCAAGCCCTATTTCTCCAAAATTTAAAGTAAATGGGTTAAATCTTACTATCGCCATAAACAGCCAATCAAGCTTTGTGCGCATTCCTGTTAGAACTATAACATAATATAAAAAATATATAAATATATCACCTAAAAACGGTAAGAGCATCAATGATATACCCTTTAATTTCTTTTCTTTTACTATCGATACTCCACTCAAGAATATTAATATCATAACATACGGATAAATTATATTGTTAGATACGCTCATCCCATCTACTCGCGGAAATAAATACAGCGTTACTATATTCATCATTGCCATGAATGAACCTAACAGATACATTCTTAATATGTACTTGGCTCTATTTGAAGTATGTATAAAGCCTTCTACTATCATGAATAAGAATAAAGGCTCTGCTATTGTTCCTATATAATCTAATATCGTGGGAACACGATCCGTAAAGCTAAAAAACTCGTATATGTGCGATATTGCCATTGTAATTAATGCTATTATTTTTAAATCAAATCCTGTTAACTCCCTCTTTAATAATGAATTCATTGTCATTCTTATCATTCCTTTCTAATTTCATCACGTTATTCCAACATTTACACTATAACTACCATAAACCCATATTTCTTTGCTATCTATATTTAATTTTACTGGTATTTCTAGATATCCTGTTGTACTTTCTTTACCTTCCATATCTATTATGCCAGATATATTATTTGCTTTTAAATTGGTTATCCTTGAAGCAGGCCCTACACACCTTACCATTATTCCGTCTGTATATATATTTGTTTCTTTTCCTTCCGGTGCGTTTACAAGCGAAAATTGCGTTACCCACAAATTCTTTTCTTTGAATGAATTCATATTTAATTCAACATTTACCGTATACAAATTATTTAGGCTCCTACAACCTTTCGGTAAATTTACGGCCAATTCAAAGCTATTATTCTCTAAATTTATACTATTAAAATCTATTGGTGATAAATGTACGCTCTCAAGCTCTTCCATTGCAGACTTGGGACCTGCTATTTCTAACGTATTGGGTTTTATAGTTATCATATTATTTGATATTTTCAAATCTTCCGGCTTATTCGTAAAATCAACTTCTACAGGCAAATTTTTTCTTACAAGTACAGGTATTGTTGCATCTACCTCCGATACCGTTGAAGATATCGCTTCGCCGGATATTGGTTCTCCGTAGGCGTCGTAAAATACCAAATTGGCCTTTATCGTTTTTGAATCTTGTAATTCTTCGGCTATAGTTCCTTCGGCAACAACTTTTTTTATCTTAGACACTTCCGATTCTGGTCCAGAAATTCTTACGTTAGTTGTCGATAGTACCGTTGAACCTACAAAATATTCTGAATTTGCCGTAAAATTAATATTAGGTTCAATATTGAATTCTGCTTCTCTGTATCTATCCACAGTTACAGTAATGAATGCAGGCTGCACAGTTGATACAAATTCATAATCGTTTAACATACTGTTCTTTTTCGCAGTCAATTCAAGAGTATAATTCCCCGGCGACATAATCGTTGTGGCGGCTTGCTGGGCTGTTATTTTTATATCGTTTTTGTTCAGCTGTCCAACTATCAACCTATTTCCTCGAACTTGTACAGAAGCCGTGGTGTCTTGTCCACTAAATATCTTTAGTCCGTCTTGCGTAGCACTCTCAGACAAATCTATCGCTATTGGTATATCTGATATTGTAACTGGATGACCTTTTGAATCGTTTGAAGAAATTGCTATCCATATTATAAATGACGTTACAAGTGAAAATACTAAGACGAATTTATTATTATAAAATAATTTGCCTATACTAAATCGCTTTATAATATTTTGTAACCTTTCTATTCCAAATTTCATAACTAATCCTTCACTTTCCTGAGTGTTGACAGTATATTTTTTACAGATGTCGGAAGTTCTTTATTTCCTTGAAGCATTAACGCCTCTAATTCTGCTTTTAAAGTTTCTTCACTGTAATTACTCGTTAACACTCCATTTAATGCCATTGATATACTTCCCGTTTCCTCCGAAACTACTACTACTGCTGCATCTGAATTTTCGCTTATCCCTATTGCCGCTCTATGCCTTGTACCCAGTGATGTACTTATATCCTCATTTTTAGTTAAAGGTAAAATACAGCCTCCTGCATATACCAAACCATCTCTTATTATCATTGCTCCGTCATGAAGAGGTGCTTTGTTATAAAATATATTCGCTATTATCTCCTTTGACGGAATTGCCTTTACAAGCGTTCCTGTATCTATAACATCGCCGAGCTTTGTTTTCCTTTCAAACACTATCAAGGCTCCAACTTTTTCTCGACTAAATATTTCGCATACGTTAGATACTGTTTCAATTACCTTTTTCATCTTCTTATCTTGTATCCTACTATTTCCTACTATATCTCCCAAAGACCAATAATCACCTATTTTACCCCTACCCAAATGTTCTAAGGCTCGCCTTAACTCTGGCTGAAATACTACTAAAAGTGCTATTACACTAAATTGGAAAAAGTTGTCAAGTATCGTACTTAACATCCTAAAATTAAGCTGATAAGCTAAAACCCACGCAAAAATTAATATAATTAGCCCCTTGACTAATTGTTCTGCTCGGGTTTCCCTTATCAGCTTTATAAAGCCATATATTAAGCTTGCTACTATTATAACATCTAATAAATCCGCAAACGTAAATGTTCTTATTAAGCTTTTGAAAGCCGTCCATGTTCCTAACAAAAAATCCATCTTTTTCTTCCTTCCTATCTTTTTTGGTCCTGCCCAAAAAGTTAGAATAAATACTTAATAATTTTTAATTTTATCACATTTATTATTAATTTCAAGAGTTTTTCAAAAATTTATTATATTTTTTTTACTATACTTACTAATCTATCTATTTCTTTCCTTGTAGTAAATGCTGATGGGCAAACTCTAACAGCTCCTTTTTCTAGCGTCCCACAAAATTTATGTGCCGCTGGTGCACAATGTAAGCCCGCTCTTACTTGTATTCCATTCTTATTTAAGATATTCGATACTGATTCGCTATCTTTATCCTTTATATTAAAGCTTAGCAAAGGTGCAAAATATTTTTCGTCGGGTTTTGGCATATATAGCTCTACATTTTTTATTTTTCTTAATCTTTCATAAAGATAATTTATTAACTGGCTTTCATGCTTTGATATATTCTTTATTCCTCTTTGCTTTACAAATTCCATTCCTGCTCCAAGTCCGCATATTCCCATAACATTCGGAGTACCACTCTCTAGTTTTTCGGGCATATCGCTGGGTTGATAAAACGATAATGAATTTGTACCTGTACCGCCTTCTATTATCGTATTTAATTTGTCCGCCCTAGAGGTTATCAACATTCCTGTGCCCATCGGACCGTATAAACCTTTATGTCCAGCTAGGCATAAGTAATCTATCTTACTTTCTGTCACATCTATCGGTATAACTCCAGCTCCTTGTGCGGCGTCTACCATCATCATTATACCATAAACTTTTGCAAGAGCTGCGATTCTTTCTATTGGCAGTCTGATTCCCCATACGTTTGATGCACATGTACATGCTATAAGGGTTGTTTTCGACGTTATACATTTTCTGAATGAATCTACTGTTTTATCATTATCGCAAGGATATACTTCTGCTACTGTATGTTTAATTCCAAATTCTTCTAGCTTTTTTAAGGGTCTCATTATTGCATTATGTTCTAGGCACGATGTTACTACATGGTCACCAGGTTTCAATAAGCCCTTTAAAACCATATTTGTGGCGTGCGTACAATTTAGAGTAAACACTACGCATTCTGCCCCGGGTGCATTAAACATCTCTGCTGCAGTTTCTCTACATTTATAAATTTCTAACGCCGATGCCATCGACATACTATGTCCACTTCTACCGGGATTTGCTCCATAATTATTCATCGCCCTCATTACGGCATTATGTACACTTCTTGGCTTAGGATATGTTGTTGCTGCATTATCTAGATATATCATACTTCTGTCCCCCTATTTGTTCGCCCTAATACCTTTATTC
>CADBQS010000087.1 GCA_902796915.1 uncultured Ruminococcus sp. | reverse complement strand
TGGAATTAATCATATTATTGATGCTTTACTTAAGGATGAAGAAAAAACATTAATTTTAATTCTCATCCTACTTTTAATGAGCGAAAAAGACAATACCGAACTTTTACTTGCTTTAATTTACTTAATATCGTAAACTATTCCTTATTCCAACATTTAATTGCTGTTTCAAATGCCTTAGCTATTTTAGCACTATCACTTAATCCAAAGAAAGAAATCTTCTTTTCATATTCTTCTTTCACCAATGTTAATGTTTCTGATATTTTATCATTTCTTGCCTTCCGTTTCGAGTCATCAACTTTACCATTTTTCAAAGCTTCTTTAAGCTTCTTTAAAGCAGGCAACACCTTGCTTTTATCTTTTTTAGTTTTGTATTTTTTATAATCTTTTTGATATCCTTTGCAAGTTTTAGATAAGGCACCATAAAAATCCAACCACAATTCTTTAAACCGCTCGACATCTTTTTTACGCTTCTTGATGTATTCTTCGCTGTTTTTGTACACTTCCTTTCGTTGTTTGGTTAAATCGTTAATTTTATCTTTAACGTCTGGAGAAAGATTATCATCTATTTTTTTACGTAATTTTTTAATTTCGGCGCTCAATTCTTCCACAGCATCATTTTTCTTTCTCTTTTCAGTTTCATAATTCTCTTCCGCTTCGGTTTTCTGTGCGATTAACTCTTCATATTCATCCCAATAGATTTGAATTTGCTCGCGAACTTTCAAAGCGTCCCCACTGAGATTTTTGATCGGCACTTCAGGGTCCAAAGCCGATTCAGCGTAGACTGCATTCTGCACGGCAAAAAGCCCTTCCTTCTCTTTGTTCTTGTCGATCTTTTGGTCCACAGCCTCAACCTTCAATTTAGCTTGTAATGAGACTTCATTCGCTTCGGAAATCTTTTGATTTAAGATTTTAATTTGTTTTTGAGTTTCTTCCTGCCCTTCCGTTTGCAACTTTTTAACTTCATCATCCAATGCGGCCATCATTCTAATCGCTTCAGCCTTGATCTCTCCAATTTCCTTTTCGCCAAACGGTTTGCAACTCCTTTGGTATACGAATTTTAATTGGGAAATTTGTTTGTCCAACTTCGCAAATTTAATAAGATTTTCATTTCCAGAAAATTTATCGAAATCTTTCTTTACATTATCAAATTTTTCTAGGGTACCATCATATTCTTTAAACTTTTCATAATACTTACACAACTTTAACTGTAGTGCATCTGAAATATTCACCCCTCTGTCTTTCTTAACTTGGTCATAAAATGCTTTAAATTTCGTTAACACCTTCTTTTCTTTTTCAGCGAAATTGTCATCTTGCGTTTTTTTAAATAATAAATTATCACCTAAAAGTTCCCCTAAAAACAATCCACATTTTTCTAACACATCTCCCATAATAATCCCTCGTTTCAATTTATTTATATAAAATTTGCAACCTTATATAAATATCATATAAAAAAAAAAAAAAACGTCAAGTATTTTTTGTGATTTTAATATATTTTTTAAACAAAAATCCCACCCCCAAAGGAAGTGGAATTAATCATATTATCGTTTTTATACTCTTTTCTTTATTTTTATAGCAATAGCCGTAATATCATCGTCATGACCATCACATCTTTTCTCTGCTTCTTTTACGATATGTTTAGATAAATTATCCGCTGAATCTTTTGTCCAATTACGTAATTCTTTTTGTAACCAATCCTCGCCGTCTATTATAGCTCCATCCGAAACCATTAATACCCAATCGTCCTCTTCCATTTTCAATTTATCGCAAAGAAGCTCCGCATCGCCTAATATACCTATCGGAAGCGAAGCTGAATCTATCGTTTCTACTCTGCCTCTATGCTTCACTATCGTAAGAGGAGCCCCAGCCTTCATAAAATTCACTTCGCCGCTGAATAAATTCAAAGATAAAATATCAAGAGTAGCTAAGGATTCGTCGCCAGATTTAACCATAAGGGCTGAATTTACAATCTTTATCGCACAATTAAAGCTAATCCCAGATTTTACTAAATTACTCATAAGTCCCGCCGCCATAGCCCCATCTACGGCGGCATTACCGCCTGTACCCATACCGTCGCTTATCATTACCATCAAATTACCTAAACCATCTTTGAAGTAATCATAGTTGTCACCGCAAAGCTTACCGTTATTACATACATGTTGAGATATACCTATATCAAACGTAAAGAGAGTTTTCTCGCTTAACCTTATTTTTACTCTCTCGCCTATTTTATCAATCACAGGAGTATCGAATTTTCTATTACATACTATTTCTAAACTTTTACAAATAATATTTTTATTATATATATCTTCATCTAATTCTATTGCCTCGATTTCGATAAGCATTCTTTTCGATTTATTTATCCTACAAATTACATTAGACGTAATTATACCCAATCCCTGAAGTTTGTCTTCTATCCTCAAAGCCATTTCACCGTCAAACATATCGCAACTATCAAAATCATTAGCAATATCTTTAAGTAATTTACCTACGCCATTAAATTGCTCCTCGACAACACCTCTTAATTCGCTCGTACGCTTACTTACATTTTTACTATAATTAAATTCATTATATCTTTTATTTATATCCGCCGTAAGCTCTGGTAATCTACAACATCTTTTTCTAAATTTTTCAGATAAAACATCGTCATTTATAGCTTGTCCGTCGGCAAGGCTACTTGTTATTCTACTAAATTCTTGTTTAGTTTCATCGTAATCTTTTTCCCAGCAAAATACTCTTAATCCACATTTATTACATACAGAATATACAGAATTCATACAAACATTTTTTAAATCCGGTACATCAATTTTTTCGAGCTTTTGAGCAACCGCTTCAACGCAAATAGGTATATCCATAATAGCCTTAGATGCTGTATTAAGCCTTTGATTTACAAATCCATAAACAGCCCTGCTTTCGTCCCTACCTGTGGATGATGGTATTACACGTTGTATTCTATTAAGTATTCTATTTGGAATAAAAGCAAAAACCGCCATAGCAATTAATATTTCATAAAAGCTACTTATCATTTTAGTAATGCTTCCAGATTGAAACGATACCAATGCATTAGAAAGTAAAAACGCGACGCAAACTCCAATCTTACCAAACGGAGCAAATAATCCGGCAATCATACCTCCAAATCCGTACGAGCCTGATATATAAGTAAGCCCAAACGAAGGTAAGCTAAATATTACTCCGCTGACTATACCCGTAATTCCCCCACCAGAAACTCCAGCACACGCTGCTCCGATGAGTATCATAAGCACGGCCATAATCCTCCCAATAGATATAAATCCAATTGTAAGAGAAGATAAAGATAAAATTAATATGCACGTTGTTATACATAAACAAGCAAAATCTTGTAAATCAAGAGAATTAACCTTTTTCATCGTAAAGCTGTAATAAGTTTTGTACATAAAATAAGAAGTACCAGCAGCTAAGCAAGCCTCTATAAAATTCATCATAATAGAAGAACCGTCAAAGCTATCTACGGACGATATTGCAAAACCAGTAATTAAAGTAGGTACAAAAGCTATCGCAGGAGCATAAATAGGATGCCTTTTTACTTTATCCAAATCATTGAGAGTCCATCTGACAGCCGCTATAGCTATAATCGTCGATATATAACGTATACTCGAACCCGTCTGCGGGACAAAAAGATAACCAATAATAATACCAATAATAGATGCTAAAATGTTTTTTTCAGGTACAGACGCCGCCATAGATATACCAAACGGAAAATAATTACCTAAAACCGTACCACACGATACTAATATCCCCGAGAGAAAATAAGTTGCCTGGACTAACGCTAATTTAACAGGATAAAATGCCTTGTTTTCTAAATGCCTTTGTTCTGCTTTTGCTAACGTAAGCTTCATTTCTCCACCGCCAATCAAAATAATAGTATATTTATATTATATTTGTACATGGACAAGCTTTATTGTCTAATCTCGCTGTATATTATTGGCATGTTTTAGATAAATAAAAGCAAAAGAGGCGAAAAACAGTAAATAATAAAAAAATAACTATAGATAAATTTAATTGTTGACATAATATCAGTTTTATGTTATAATCATATTATTAAATTAAAAGGAGTAAATAATATGAACTTTAAAAAATTATTTTCTTTATTTGCAATTACTTTATCTGCGTTTGGGTTATTTGGGGCCTCAAAAGCAAGTGCCATGCGTTCAGATAACAAGCCAAATGTAAAAGCAGTGATGTTAGGAAATTGCGGTACTGGTAAAACTTGTCTTCTGAATGTGCTTGCGGGACGCGAATTTGGAGAAATGTATGTTCCTTCGTTCGGCGGTGAAATGATTTCGTTAGATTATTATAATCATAGAGATTCACGCTCTGTGACTGTTTGGGATACCGCTGGCCAAGAAGCGTTTATGGGCCTTACCTCTAATTACGTAAGAGATGCTGATATAATTTTGGCCGTCTTTAGTCATAATGATAAAATTAGTTATGACAATCTGAATACTTGGGTAAATTTTGCTAAAGATGTGTGCTCTGTAGAATATAGTGAAAATAATTTGCCTAAACTTATCATTGTTGGAACTAAGAATGACCTTGAGAAATCATTTGATGTTGATGAAAAGGCACTAAAAAATATGTTTGCAGATTTTGATCTTCTTTACATTAGTACAAGTGCAATGAATTGTGATGGTGTAGATTGCTTAAAAGAAAATCTTGTCCAATTAGGTTCAAAAATTAACTCAGCAAAGAAAAATATGCAAAAAAACATAAAGTTAAATGCAAACCCAAAGAAAAATAATTGTTGTTAAAGTTATGTAAAACTATTAGCCAATTTCCTAAATAGTAATTTTAATAAAAATCTGTTCCTCCTATGGTATAATAATAAGTATATTATATACTATAGGAGGAATTTTTTTGCATAATATATTAGTCACAGGTGGAGCCGGATATATCGGAAGCCATACGTGCGTTGAATTAATAAACGCTGGATATAATGTTATAATTGTGGACAACTATATAAATAGTCAGCCCGAAGCTATAAAGAGAATAGAAAAAATTACAGGTAAAGCCATTAAATCATATAATTGCGATATTCGTGATTATAATGCACTAAAAAATATATTCAAGGAAAACGATATTAAAGCCGTAATACACTTTGCAGGATTAAAAGCCGTAGGAGAATCTTGTAAAAAACCTCTGGATTATTATGACAATAATATATATGGAACAATTGTATTATGTAATATTATGAATGAATTTGGGGTAAAGAATCTTGTTTTCAGCTCATCTGCAACGGTTTACGGAGAGAATCCCGTACCATACAAGGAATCCATGAAAGCTGGAACTATAACCAATCCGTATGGCCATACAAAGCACATGATAGAACAAATACTCAGAGATTTATATAATTCAGATAATTCTTGGAGCATAGCGTTATTAAGATATTTTAATCCAATAGGAGCACACGAAAGTGGTCTTATTGGAGAAAATCCAATAGGTATACCTAATAATATAATGCCTTATATCTCGCAAGTAGCTTTAGGGAAATTACCTAAGCTTACAGTATTTGGTGATGATTATAATACCCCTGACGGTACATGCATAAGGGATTATATTCATGTTGTAGACTTAGCAATAGGGCATATAAAAGCAATAGAAAAAATATTATTAAATAGCGGAATATATACTTATAATCTTGGTACAGGTAACGGTTATAGCGTATTAGAGCTAATAAAAGCATTTGAAAAGGCAAGTAACGTAAAAATAAATTATTCTATTGGTCCAAGACGGAATGGAGATTTACCCATATGTTATGCAGATGCAACTAAGGCAAAAAATGAGTTAAATTGGGTAGCAAAATACGGTATAGACAAAATGTGCGAAGATACATGGAGATGGCAAAAAAATAATCCAAACGGATATAAAAGCTGATTTGAAAATAATAACTAGATTGGTATACTATGGAAGTAGTTAAAAATTAGTCACTCGCTTTTTTTACTACTCAAATCACTTTCTTAAATGGAAGTGATTTTTTATTACTAAATTATAAAAAAGCTTACCCAGCTATAAGCTAGTAAGCTTTTTATACAAACAATTATTTTTTATGAAAATTAAATATAATATAAATTCTTAGCTATTCTTCCAGTCCAAGTTTTTTTCAACGATTCTACATACTCGTCAATAATATTTGTCAAGTTTCTAAGATATTCTACATCGTTATTTCTCACTTGCTTATAAGCCTCTCCCCCAGGTCGCCACTCTGCAGCGAAAGCTTCATTGTATACAGCACGATACTTATCAAAATTTAATAAATTATCTGACTGACATGACTCTTTACGAGCCTCTTGAGCCTTCTCATTAACAGTATCCCAAAGATAACGGCCAAAGATTTTAATACCATCCACTGAGTTCAAAGACCTATTATAAGCAATATTAAAATTATATAAAAGATCTCTAATTTTTCCAGGTAACTTTTCTAATAAAACTTGTTTCTCATCAATCTGTGAAGACAATTGATTAAAATTAGAACTACTATGCATCGCATAAGTTTTCCCACTAAGAGTTGGCTGTAACATTAATGCAGTCAACACAACTGTTCCAAATATTTTTATAGTATTAACCTTTTTCATATAACTATTTACCTTTCATTATTAGTTTTCAATATGATATAAAAAATTAATTTTTTACTAATTATTTTAATTAAACAAAATTCTTCAATTTACTTGTTTGTTCATCAAGAACATGAATCAAGCTTACAAAATATTCTATATCGTTATCCTTAGCTACTTCATATGCTTCTCCTCCCGGCTGCCATACTTTAACAAAGGCATTAGCAAAATTATCAGCCCAAGTAACTTTGAAATATTTAGCTCCAGCAGCTTCCGAGGCAATGTTATAGGCAATTTCCCAAATATTAACTCCAACGGCGTTTGAAGCAGTATTATAAGCATTATTCCAAGTATTCATCCAAGTATCCGCCCCAATATTACCTAAATTATCATCTACGTAACTCAATCCATTTAAAGAAGTAAAAAATTCATGAAATTTTTGAGGTAATTGTTCGATTAAGGATTTTTTGTCATAATTTTTTGATTCTATCAAACTCGGGCAGCTATGCATTGCACAAGCTTTACCTCCTACAATTGGCTGTGCCATCAATGCTATTGTTGCCAATATAGCACCACCAAACAATCTTACAAAATTATTTCTTTTCATACAATACATTAACCTTTCTTTATTAAAATTAAATACTTAAACTCATATTTATTTTAATATAATTCAATTTAAAATTCAATATCTTTTTAATATTTTATAAATTCATTATAATTTATATAAAAAAAGATTTACATCACATAATTAAATATAATATGTAAAGAAATCTTAAATATAATTAAACAATTTTTATGGTACTATAAACTTTATTCTCTTGTAAATAATTATTTTTAACTAAACTCAATTATAAATTTTTATCGATTAGCCAACTTTCTTAACTTATCTTTTTGTTCTTCAAGAACACTAATTAAATTTACAAAATATTCTACATCATTGTTTTTAGATATTTCATATGCTGTTCCTTCTGGCTACCATGTTAACGAAAGAATAATTTAACCTGCAAAAAGAAATAAAAAGGAAAAAGGAGAACTTCTAATAAAGGAAGAAAAGGCTAATAAAAAACTTTCAGAAATTAATTACAGAGAAGCAAATCAAAAGACAGGATATATTTATGTAATATCTAATATTGGCTTTTGGGGAAAAATATATAAAATCAGCATAACCCATAGATTAGTTCCTTAAGGACGAGTTGATAAACTTGGAAATTTTTCTGTTCCGTTTGATTTTGATATTCATGCAATGATTTTTTTAGATTATGCACATGTCTTTATACTTTCTTAACAAAGCAAGCAATATCTCTATTTGAGAATTTCTTTTTGCTAATTATTGTTTGTTTAATTTTTTGTGTCCAGTGTTATATATTAACATTAATACAAAAAACCTGTATTGAAAAATAAAAATTTATAATTAATTATATTTTTTGTGATGCACAGCAAGAAAAACATTTGTTATATAAACGCAAAAGTATAAAAAATTATAGACTGTTTTGAATGAATAATGGTTACCTAGAATTATATTACTTTATATACGATTTATAAAAATATATTAAATTTTAAAGAATTTGCTTTTAAAAATGCAAATTCTTACTTTTTTGTCTTTATTTAATGAGGAGAAAAATATAATACAAAAAATTTTTAAGGAGGAAAAACAATGGTAACAAAACCAATAACTCTCAAAGTTTGGCATAAAAATACTGTTGCTTTGATTTTAAATCAAGGTGAAGTGAACTCAAGATATATTAGAGTAACTTTTGAAGATATAAATGGAAATTTAGATCTAACGGGTAGACAAGTTACATTTTATGCACAAAAACCAGATGGAACAATTATTTTTAATAATTGCGATATTGATGTCGAACAAAATACAGCAAGCGTTGTTATAACTTCTCAGATGGTAAGTTCTGCTGGATTATTGAATTGCGAATTTCAGATTTTTGATAGTGAAAATTCACTTTTAAAAGTTAATGGATTAAGCATAATAGTGGAACCCAATAAAGATTTTTCTGAAGCTATTGAAAGTACATCTGAGTTCAATGCACTAATTGAAGCAATCAATAAAGCCCAAACAAATAACGATGAACTAGAAAATTACTTAGGTAAAGCTAGTATATTATCTGCTAATATTGGTACATTAAGTAACCTCACCACAGAAGAAAAATCTTCACTTGTAGGTGCTGTAAATGAAGTAAATACTTCTTTGAATCAGGTAAGCAATACGGTAGATGGAATAAATACAGACTTAGATGAATTAAATACAGCTATTAATGAAGTAAATACTTCTTTGAATCAGGTAAGCAATACGGTAGATGGAATAAATACAGACTTAGATGAATTAAATACAGCTATTAACGCAGTAAATACAAAAGTTATCCCATTATCTCAAGGTGGAACAGGAGCAACAACTTTAACAACTGCAAGAGAAAATTTAGGGATTATAGCAGCAACAATTCTTTATAGTAATGATAGTGGAACTCAAGGTACAATAACACTAAGCGATAGTGCAGCAAATTATAATTATTTAGAAATATATTATTCATCAAATGATGGCGATATAACTATGTGTAAAGTAAATAATCCAAATGGAAAAATTGCATCTTTATCAGCAACATTAATATACAATAATATTTATTATAAAAAGGCTGCTTGGTTACAAATACAAGCGAAAACAATTACATGGCTAAATACAGGATTTGCAACTATAGCAAACGGCTCAACACCAGCAGTAACGTCAGGTAATAGTATTAGCGTATTACGAGTAGTAGGATATAAATAAAAAATTAAGGAGATATAAATATGGCATTAAATAAATCGATAGCACTAGATAACGGAATTACAGTAAATTATCACAGAATCGCAAGTGTAAACAGTATTACAAATAAAGCAAGTATAATCGAAATAGCAAGCTATACCAGCAAAGAAAAGCGTGAAGAAGAAAAGGAAAAAATCGAAAATAGAGAACCTATAAATATTTATATTCACACACAATATTTAAGCACAAACTACACAAAAGATTTAAACGTTGATTCAGCATATGAATATATTAAAACATTAGATATGTTTAATGGATATACAGACGATATTTAAAAATAAAGATACACCACCTGTATTTATTGAAAATATAGGCGGTGTATTAATTTACAGAACTTTTCCTGTTAGCTCAAGCATACTTTCTATAACTT
>CADBQS010000086.1 GCA_902796915.1 uncultured Ruminococcus sp. | reverse complement strand
TTTCAGTTTAGCACACTAGGCTGTTTTTTCACCGGTTAACCTTTTTAGAACCTCGCGACTATCGCGTGGTTTTCTATATACAATAAATATCCACCATCTAGGCTGGGGATATTTCCTTAACGTGCAAAGCCCTGTACTACTAGCCACCTCTAATTGAAGCTAATACGGTCTTACACTTGCGAAAAAATTGTTACTTGTTACTCTTAAATGGGTCGTATTACTAAATGTTAGTTGCTCTCCTAACTCACCTTGTTTTAACTGGTTTTTGATATATTCCTCTATTTTTCTTACATTATATTCATTTTTAGCAATTTTTAATCTTTTTTCAGATAAAGCTTTAGATATAAAATTAATATTACTGTAATTTTTGTTAATTTTCTTTTCTTGTTTAATATAATTTCCGAGATCATTTGTTGACCATTTTTTTGACTTCTTTTTTTATAGAATCTTCTTTAAAAAAATAATCTAAATTTTTACTTTTTTCTTTGTTATTATTTTTATTAACTGTTTCATTTTGCTTTATTTTTTCACTTTGACTCATAATAATCACCTCATAAAAACATTTTTCTGTGATGTAACTATATTAAGCACTATATAAGTCACACATTCTTTTAATATAAACACATCAAAAATTCAATTTATTTATACCTTATTTCAAACACAAATTAAAAATTCTTCTTTTTATTTTACAAGTGGATTCCATATAATAATTCTATAAGATATTAGAAACAGTTTAGTTTTGAAATTGGTAGTTTAGCGTCGTTTATGTTAAAATGCAAACATCATTATCGGCTATAACCATCATAAATACTTGTTATTAGATTGCATACCAAGAATTTATAAAAAGTTAAGTATTAGTCGTAGAATTTAACCTTTTTATTTATGTATTAAATTCCCACAAGGTAAACATAGAGCTTTACTTTGTAGGAATTTTTTATATTATCTTATTCAGCAACCTGCCTCTTAGCTAAGTCATAGAAATATCCTTTTTTATCCATTAAACTCTCATAGTTCCCTTCCTCAACTATTTTACCTTTATCTAACACTAATATTCTGTCACAGTGCTTTATAGTCGATAGCCTATGGGCTATTACTAACCTTGTACATTTTAATGATGCTACACTTTCAGCCACATGGCTTTGCGTAATATTATCCAGAGCAGATGTTGCTTCATCAAAAAACAATATTGACGGTCTTCCTATTACCGCTCTAGCTATCATTAAACGTTGTTTTTGTCCCCCGGAGATTCCTCCACTGCCTTCGGCTATTATAGTGTGCATTCCCATTGGCATAGCTTGTATATCCTGCTCAATACCTGCAAGTCTAGCTGCTTCCCATGCATCACCCATAGTTTTCCAAGGTGCAGTTACTATTATATTGGAGAATATATCCCCCGGAAATAGAGAACCATTTTGCATTACTACGCCTATTCTCTGCCTTACGCTTCTTAAATCTAATGTATTTAAATCTCTACCACCGTAATATATTCCACCTTTTTCAGGAGTTTCAAAACCTAACAATAATCTCATAAGCGTAGATTTTCCGCATCCTGTTTTACCTACTATTGCAACGTATTCTCCTTTTTTTATTTTAAGGCTTATATCGTCTAGTATTACAGGGCCATCTCCATACCTAAATGTTATATTATTTACCTCTATATCTCCAGAAAGTGATGTTGCAATCTTTCTTCCTTCAGAATTTTCTGGTTCAGCTTCCATTATAGGTTTTATCATATCTAATATTGGTCCAAGATTCGCTAAGCTTAAAGCAACAGAGCTTAATGATAATAGTGCTGATGTTATTGCTCCATAAGCTCCATTAAATGCTGAATAATCTGCGATCGATACATTTGTTGTAGCTGCAAAATAATAAATCACTATTACTCCTAACGATGATATTATAGTACTTATTACACCATATAATCTTATCATTATTGGAGGAGAATATGTTAATTTTTCAGATTCTGAATATAACTCAGACCACTTAGCGAAAGCTCTCTTTTCCGCTCCTGCAACCTTTATTTTCTGTATTCCACCGAAAAGTGAATATACTAATGAACCTAGCTTTGGTGAAATAACCATACGCTTTTTATATATTTGTTGTTGCATGAGCGTACTAACAACTAGGAAAATTATTGTCACTAATATTACTGCCATTCCTGGTACAACTAAGGTTGGTGCATACTTATTCATCTGGAAAAGATATCCCAAAGAGAAAAATGTTGATAATCCAGTTGTAACAACTGTATTTGAAAGCATTTGGCAAAGTGATGCTATATAACCCATCTTATTTGCCAGCTCTCCTGCGTTATAATCCTTAAAGAACGTTGTTGGTAAACTAAACATACGTATCATTATTGCACTATTTACTGATAAATTTAGTTTACTTTGAAACCTATTTAAAATTATACTTCTAGTTATACCCAAAAACGTACTTCCTATTGTAACACCAATTAATAATGCTGCTACTGGACCTAATAATGAAGTTGTCCCAGATGGTATAAGTATATCATATATGATGTGTGTGGTATAAGGACTTAACATTCCTATTAACTGTATTAAAGCAAATGCACACAATACAAATACTATATCCATCCTAGAAAGACTATTAAACATAAATATAAGTAAATCTCTAATTTTTAACTTCTTTAATGGAAATGATTTATAAAAACAAAACGCATCTACGTTTATATTTTTTGCTGTTTCTTTATTAATTTTTACTGTATTTCCATCTTTATCTTTGTATTGATATCCAGACCATTTTCCCGGTATAAGAGCAATTACTTGCCCGTCTTTTGTACTTGCTAAAAGACAGCCCGTACTATCTTTCCACCACTGTCCCAAAAGTTCTACTCTTCTTCTCATTGTTCCTGATGGTCTTAGCATGTATTCTAATTGTTCATCAATTTTCGTAACGTTTTCTGGTATTTCCGGTATTTCTTTACCTAAATATTTAAGTATTTGTTGTACGGCATTTTTTGCTTCTCTTATTGCCCTTTTACCTTCTATACCTAATATTGAAAGCAAATCCGAGAAAGCGTCTTGATACATTTCATCATCGCATCTTCTACGTTTATTTATTTGGCTCTCAAAAAAACTTTTATTCATAATTTTCACCTCCAACTACTCTGTTGTAACAAGTTGCATATATCTTCCACCGTTTTTCATTAATTCATCATGTGTACCTCTTTCAACAACTTGTCCTCTATCTAGTACTATTATTTCATCGCAATCTCTTATAGTAGAAAGCCTATGTGCAACTACTATACATGTACATCCTAACTTTCTTATATTATTCATTACAATATTTTCTGTTTTCGCATCTAATGCAGATGTTGCTTCATCAAGAATAATTATAGATGGTTCCTGAGCTAATACTCTTGCTATTTCCATTCTTTGACACTGTCCACCAGAGAAGTCTTTTCCTCCCTCTCTCATAACATGATTATAACCATCTGGTCTTTGTATGATTGCTTCATGTATATCAGCATCTCTAGCTGCTAGCATTACTGCGAAATCCTCTATGGATTCATCCCACATTCTTATATTATTTTTTATTGTATCATTAAACATAATTTTGTCTTGGTCTACCATAGATATTGAACTATGGAATTTATAACTGTCTATATCCTTTATTTTTTTACCATCAAATAATATTTCTCCATCCCAAACATCGTAAAGGCCCATTATTAACTTTGCAATCGTAGATTTTCCGCTTCCGCTTCCTCCTACTAATGCCACTGAAGAACCCGGTTTTAATTTTAATGAGAAATCTTTTATTAACGGTTGTGCTAATTTACTATAACCGAATGTTATATTTTTAAGTTCTACATTTCCTGTCAATTTATTATCTTCTTTTAATGCTGCATCCTGCTTATATTCAACATCAGTAGGATACTCCATTACATCTTCTACTCTCTCCATACTACATTTCATTTGAACAAAATCACTATATACACTTATTAAATCTGAAATTGGAGATAAAAATAAAGATAAAAATCCATTAAAGGCTGTAAGCATACCAATAGTAAAGCTTCCACTCATTATCATGTATACGCCGCTTACAGTTAAAGCTATTGATGCTAATTGCTGTAACAATTGAGGTATAGCACTAAAATAAAGTGTAAACTTGGACATCTTTGTCGCTGCATTATTTTGCTTAGCATAATATCCTGCCCAACGTTCAAAATATCCGTTCTCTGCACCTGTAGATTTTATTGTTTCTATCATTTCTATTCCTGAATATGTAACACTTGCTAACTTACCGTCATTAGGAATTGATGCTCTTTGGTAGTTCAACATCTTCTTTGACGTGTATTGTACTAAAAACATATTTAATATAGTTGTAATTAAGCCTATCAAAGTAAGTTGCCAGCTGTAATTTATCATTATGAATAAATAAAATACTATTGATGCTACGTTAACAAATATCGGAGCAATTTTCTGTATTAACGCTAAAGCTATATCAGCATTTGATGATTGACGTCCAGCTATATCTCCGATATACCTTTGAGAAAAGAAATCAATAGGTAATCTCAACACGTGCCACATAAACTCTGCACTCGCCGTAACGGCAAACTTACCTTCTATTTTAAGCCAATAAATTGATTTTATTATTCCAACTAAGGTTTGTAGCAATAGGATTAACAACATAATCCCTATGAAAGGTAATAACCATTCTGGGTTCTTTCCTGATAATATATTATCTATAAATATCTTGCCAGAAACAGGAGACATCATTCCTATAAGGGCCATGATAATACTTAATAAAACCGCTAAAACAAATGGGAACATCGCTCCTTTTAAGCATTTTTTAGCAAACTGAATAACACTTTTAGGCTTACCTTCAGGCTTAAAGTCTTCAGTTGGCTCAAAGGTTAAGGCTATTCCTGTAAATGACCTATCGAACTCGTCCATCGTTACGGTTACTCTACCTCTTGCAGGGTCATTAATTACAAATTTTCCTTTTTTTAAATCTACTCCACAAAGTACTACAAAGTGATTAAAATCCCAATGTATTATTGCCGGTAATGGTAGTTCATTTAAGTCTGAAGGTTCTAATTTATATCCACTAGCTTTAAAGCCATATGCCCTTCCAGCATTCAAGATATTCTTGGCTACACTGCCATCCCTTGAAACTCCGCAATCCGCTCTAACTTGAGTTAGCGGTATCCACTTTTTATAATATGCCGCTATCATGCAAAGGCAGGCCGCCCCACATTCTAATGCTTCCATTTGCATGATAACAGGCACTTTTTTAGCAAACTTATGCCTAAACACAGCTCAACACCCCCTACTAAAAATTAAATATAAGTTTATAAGGCTTCTGCTCTCCTACAACTACAGATAAAGAACAAACAGAACCATCGCTTATTTCTACGCTTTCGCCCTTTTCACTTGACCAATCTCCCTGACTTATAACTACTTCAACATAATTTCCATTAGGTAAAACTGGTACAACTATATTAGGATTTTCAAAATTTTCCTCTATGTAATCCAAAGAAATGATTTCTTCTCCCACATTTTTTATTGTACCATTTCTAAATCCATACTCTTCCCTAGGTGCATATTCTGTTGAAATTTGTACATTCATTCCCTCTTGAAGTCTTTTGGCTGTTGTTATAGGTACATAACAATAAATATCCTGCTCGCCTACATTCTTAGTAACTGCAACTCCATTTAACTCTACGTATTTAGGTATATTTCCTGAAAATATCCAAAATCCACACGCCGATAGTATAGCAAATATCGCTACTAATATTGCTATTAAACTAGGGTTTGTAATTTTTATGTACTCATTTAGCTGTTCTGGAGATGACACCCTCTCCAAAGATGTTTTTCTAAAAAGTTCATTTTCTGCCATTTTTATTCATTCCTTTCTATAAAAAATCCAATCATGTAGCAACATTAATATAATAATATTGATTAGTATATATTTTATATCATTAATTCACGCTTGTCAACACAATTAACAAAAATCTAATCTTAACTAATAAGATTAGATTTAAAATTTAATATATAAATATTTGTGCCCAATAATACCTTTTATTTATATCTATGTATAAGCCAACTCCCATTTCTCGAAATTTTTCATATAATATATTTTTCCTATGTCCCTCAGAATTCATCCAGCATTCCATAACTTGAGATGGTGATGTTTGTCCCATCGCTAGATTTTCTCCCATTCCACTGCATTTTATATTGTATTGCTTTATTATAGTAAAGCAATCGTCCCCACTCGGACGACGATGTGCAAATTTTATACTCTGTTCCTTTGCTCTTTGTCTTGCCGCCAAATTTAATTGCTTATTATTAAAAAGTGGAGGTAAATCCACTTTTTTGCGTTCTTCATTTACTATTTTTAAAACTTCATTTTCTAAATTAGTAAATGAATCTAACTTATTAGATGACAGATTAGCTTTACGATTATAATATGTTTGCTTTAAATATTCATGCATCAAATCACCCTTAAAAATCAAATAATATTTAATATTGCTAAACTGGATGAATATTTTTTCCTTTTTCATAAACATTTGAATTAACGTGATATTTTTTATCTCTACGTTTTTTAAAGAAATCTATAGATACTTTTGGAAATTGGGCGTACGAAAGTACATCCTCTTCTTGTTCTGCCCATTCACTCATTTCTTTACGCAACTTTTCAAGCTCAGGTTCCAACAAATCTGCCGGTCTGCATGTTATTACAGCCTCATCCCCTATTATTTTCTTCCTAAACGATTCATCTATCGGTACAGGAGTTTGTCCGTACTTTCCGGCTACTAGTCCCTTAAATTCATTTGTACACATCTTATACCTTTCCCCAGTTATAACGTTGTACACGGCTTGAGTTCCTACAATCTGTGATGTTGGCGTGACTAACGGTGGATACCCTGCATCCTTTCGTACTCTTGGGACTTCCTCCATTACTTCGCGTAACTTTTCAGATTTGCCCGCTTGCTTAAGTTGTGATAATAAATTTGATAACATTCCTCCAGGCACTTGGTATATTAATGCATTTACGTCAACTGTTAGCATTCTTGTATCTAGTAATCCACTATCTATATATTTTTGACGTAAACCCATAAAATAATCTCTTATCTCACTGAGAAGATTTAAATTTAATCCTGTATCATAATCAGTTCCCTCTAATGCCGCTACTATTGACTCCGTTGGTGCATGTGAGGTTCCTAATGCCAATGGGGACATAGCCGTATCAACTATTTCCACCCCAGATTCTACGGCTTTAAGTATACACATAGACGCTAAACCGGACGTATAATGTGTATGCAACTGGATTGGTATATTTACAGATTGTTTTATCTTCTTTATTAAACTTTCTACCTTGTACGGTGTTAACAATGCAGCCATATCCTTTATACATATGGAATCTACGCCTAAATCTACAAGTCTTTTCGCATAATCAACATAATATTCATCAGTAAATACAGGGCCTGTCGTATACGATATTGCTGCCTGAGCATAAGCCTTTTCTTTTTTAGTAGCCTTAATTGCTGTCTTTAAATTATTTATATCATTTAATGCATCAAAAACTCTTATTATATCTATACCGTTAGCAACTGAACGTTGTACAAAATACTCGACTACATCATCTGCATAATGTCTATAACCCAACATATTTTGTCCTCTGAATAACATTTGCAATTTTGTTTTAGGACAATTTTTTCTTATAATTCTTAAACGCTCCCATGTATCCTCATTTAGGAATCTTATACACGCATCAAATGTAGCACCTCCCCAACATTCAAGTGAATGAAATCCTACCTCATCAAGCTTTGGTAGTATAGGAATCATTTCTTCTGTCGTCATTCTTGTTGCTATTAATGACTGATGTGCATCCCTTAATATCGTTTCAGTAATTTCAACCTTACGTTTAGTCAAAGACTTCCCCTCCCTTATTTTAAGAATATAAGCGGTGTTCCAGCTTCAACTGAATCTCCTTTTTTTACATTTACTGAAGAAATCACAGCATCTTTTGGGGACATAATTTCATTTTCCATTTTCATCGCTTCTAATACTAAAAGCACATCGCCTTTTAAAACTGATTGTCCTTGAGAAACCTTAACTGAAACTATTGTACCTGGCATTGGTGCGTTTATTGGCTCTCCAGTAGCACTTTGATTACTATCTTTTTTATTATCATTTTTTTCTATTTTTAAAGGTACTGGTTCTTGTTTATTTGGATTCTTATTTGACTCTTGTAGCATTTCTTGCTCTTCTATTTCTTCAACTTTAACTTTATATTCTATTCCGTTTACTGTAATTTTTAAATTCTTCATTTCTCCACCTCTGGATTAATTATATATTAGAATGTTTTTTATTAGGATAATTTTCTCTTTTACTCAAAAGCATATTTATTGATGTAAAAATTTTATTTCGCGTTTCTTTTAATAATACTATATCATCTACAATGCCATTTTTAGCTGCATTAAAACTTGAGGCTTCTTCTAACAAATATTCATCTAATAATTCTTTTCTCGATTTTCTATTACTTATATCATCATTTTTTAATTTATCATGATATAAAACCTCTATAGCCGTTCCCGGAGGTAGTGGAGATATTACTGCATCTGGCCACGATAGTACCATATCTGCACTAGCACTTCCACAAAATGTTGTGTAAATAATTCCGCATGCCTTTCCACTTATAATCGTAACTTTTACTGTAGTTGAGTCGGCATAAGCTCCAAAAAGAGATTTAATACTCTTTAATTTTTCCGCTCCCGAAGCATTTATAAAGGTAACCAATGGAATAGAATATGAGTCACAAACTTTTATAAATTTACAAACCTTATCGCAAGATTCTTCATCTATAATATCACTATTATTAACATCTGATATTATTAATCCAAAACTAATTCCATAAATCGTTGCCATGCCAATTCTGAAATGTTTACCATATTCTTTATTCAGTTCTATAAAACTACCATCGTCTACAACATTTATTATTATTTCTTCTATGTTAGTAATATCAAAATCTTCATTAATTTTCGGTCTATTATATTCTAATTGTTTTACTTCACATAAATTATTCTGAGGAAATCTTCTTATTAACTCTCTTGCAGAATTAATAGCTTCTTTTTTGTCACCACATTCTATATGAGCATTACCATATTTTAAAGCTTCATCTGAACTACTACTTTTCCCACCTATATCTAAGCCAAAATGCGAATCCTTAGTAACAATTACAATATCTGCACAAGAGGCAATTTGGGCATTAATTCCATAACAGTTTCCCACTATAACCGATATTTGCGGTACTACTCCGGATAGCTTATTACAAGAGCATAATATATCTGAATATACTTTCATAATTTGATTACCTTCTTCAAGATATGCTCCGTCCGAATCATATACTCCTATTATAGGGTTACCTGTTTTCATAGCAAATGAATATATTTTCGATATCTTTTCAGCCTGGCTCCTGCCAACTGCAGCATAATTACTTGAAATATTCTGTACAAATGCATATACATTACAGCCATTTACATTGCCATATCCACAAAGTAATTCTGGGCTCTCTTCACTCTTTCGAGAAAATATATCTATTTCTTGATATTCCCCATTATCAAACAATTGATTTAATATTTTAGCTCCACCAGAAGCTTCTATATTAACTTTATATTTCTTTACCTCACTATCCATGCTCATTACTCTTTCTTATTGCCTCCTTTGACTGTTCTTTTCTATATATTTCCCATTTTAATATTTAATATTCTCATTTTTATTTTTTTAAGCTGTTTATTTCTTCTTTAGTTAAATTTCTCCACTTACCCGGTTGTAGCATTCCCAGTTTCAGACTCCCTATTGAAACTCTTTTTAATCTTGCAACCTCTAAGCCTAACTCCTCACACATTTTTCTTATTTGTCTGTTTCTTCCTTCTTGTAATATAACCTCAAGGACTACCCTACCTGGTTCACTTTCTAGCACTCTAACTCTAGCTGGAGCGGTTTCTCTCCCGTCAATTTCCATACCTATACACATTTTAGTTATTTGCTCTTCTGTTATTTTTGGCCTAATCGTTACTCTATATGTTTTTTCTATATGCTTTGACGGATGTATTATATTATTTGCAAATTCACCGTCATTAGTCATTAATAAAAGCCCTTCTGATTCTCTATCTAGTCTACCGATCGGATATACCCTTGCATTTATATCTTTTATTAAATCTGCCACACATTTTCTGTTTTGTTCATCGTTCATTGTTGTTATGTAGCCACGTGGTTTATGTAGCATTATATAATACTTACTTTCCTTAGGCATAGATATCCTTTTATTATTTAAAGTTACTTTATCTTTAATTGGGTCAACTTTATCCCCGATGCTTGCCATAACTCCATTTACCCTAACCATTCCATCTATAATCATCTGCTCAGATTTCCTTCTTGAGGCTACGCCACAATCTGCTAAAAATTTTTGTAATCTTACTTTTTCACTGCTTTTCAAAAATATCCTCCGTTCATTACTTCCTAAATATGTTTTTTATAAAATCCATTATTCTATTAAACATATTTTTTTTAACCTGCTTTTTATTAATATCTTGTTCGGAAATTATATTATTTTCTCCTATTTCCTTTCCATTTAAATAGTATACCACTTTTCCAATAATTTGTCCTCTTTCTATTGGAGCTTCTATTTTTTCTGGTATTTCCATTTTTCTTTCTACTTTAGCTTCATCTCCAATTTTAAAATTCCTATCAAAACACGTTGCTCCACATCCAATTACTCCACTTTCCTCTCCATTATATACGTTTAAACTTATTTTAAATCCTCTATCATCAAATACTTTATTAACCGTATTTTGAAAACCATAATTATATAACTTAATATGATCATCCCAATCACTTGGTGCATTTAGTGTCACAGCTACAAGTCTAACTCCATTTTTTTCTGCACAAGACACCAGACATCTCCCCGCAGCTTTTGTAAAGCCTGTTTTTATCCCAATACAACCATCATATAATTTAAGTAATTTATTATGATTGTGTAATATTATAGACTTTTCAGGCTTCACAAAAGATACTTTTAAGTTCTTCTTTGATGCTATATTTGCAAATAATTCATTTTCCATAGCAAATGCACCCAGTATGGCCATATCATACGCTGTTGAATGATGATTGCCACTATCTAAACCAGAAGGCGTAACAAATTTCGTGTTTTTCATTCCTATTTGTTTTGCTTTTTCGTTCATTACTGTGGCAAAATTCTCCTTACTTCCCGCTAAGGTTATTGCAGCTGCATTGGCTGCATCATTTCCCGAGGGAAGTAGCATTCCTTTAGCTAAAGACTCTAGCTTTACTATATCACCCGGCATTAGTCCCATTGATGTACCTTCTACTCTTACCATTTCATCTGTTATTTCTACGTCTATGTCTGAAGCCTGAGCTTGTTCTAAGGTTAACAGTGCCGTCATTATTTTAGTCGTACTAGCCATTGGACGTTCTTTATTTTCTTCTTTTCCCCAAAGTATACTTCCTGTATCTGCACATATTAGCACTGCTGATTTTGCTGATATATCCATTCCTTTTACGTACGAATTCTCAAATAATAAAACAGAAATTATTAAAATTATAAATAACCTTTTAAAAATCCAAAATCTCTCCATTTTTATATTATCAACTCCTAATCATATAATTTATATGAAAATAGAAATCAAAATAAGACAATTCAATTTTATAAAAATTAATAAATATATTTACCAAATTTTCATCTAACAATAAATCTTGCTATATTTCCAAAAATTAAAATATAGTATTTACATTCGCATAACAATGATGTATAATATAACTGTCATTTGAGACAAGTAAAAAATTAGAATGGGAGAATATAAAACATGGGAGAATCAAGAATAGTAAAAGCTTTTTCACAATCTATGGCTACAATAGTAAGATTTGTCACATTAACTGGAGGCATTGTGTTAGGTGGTGGTTTATTATTTAAGGGAACAGAAGGATTATGTGGTTTTCTAGGTATTTCTATGGATGCTTTGACAACATTTATGGGGAAGTTAGCTGCACCTGTGCTTGTGGGAATGATGGATTCACACTGTAATTGATAAATATCCACCAGCATAGCTGGTGGATATTTATTCTATTTTTCTAAGCTTGTTATATAATCATCAACTTCGCTTTTTATTACGGTAACTCTTGGACCATAAATTATTTGTACTCCCGTACCTTTCTTTATCACTCCTGCTGCACCACTTTGTTTTAATAAGCCTTCATCTACTTTTTCTCCGTCTGCTACAGTAACTCTTAATCTCGTTGCACAACAATCTAAATCTTCAATATTTTCTGCTCCTCCAAGACCATCTACAATCATCTTGGAAACATTGGATTGCTTCGCTGCGTCAACGTCTTTCCTTGTATAAAGCTTAGTTTCTTGCTCATCGTCTTCTCTTCCCGGAGTAACAAAGTTAAACTTCTCTATAACATATTTAAATAAGAAATAATAAACGATAAAATAAACAATTCCAACTGGTATTACATATATCCAATTAGATTTATCGTTTCCTTGCAATACTCCAAATAGTAATAAATCTATTATTCCTCCAGAAAATGTCATTCCAACTGCTACGTTTAATATATGCATAAGCATAAATGATAATCCTGCCAAAACACAATGTATTGCATACAACACAGGCGCTACAAATAAAAATGTAAACTCAAGAGGTTCTGTTATTCCTGTAAGCATTGAAGTTAAGGCTGCAGAAAGTAATAGTCCACCTGCTACTTTTTTCTTTGATGGTTTCGCTACCGAATACATAGCCAATGCAGCTCCCGGTAAACCAAATATCATGAATGGGAATTTACCTGCCATAAATCTTGCTGCATCTACGCTAAAGCGTGTTGTATTTGGAGAAGCTAACTCTGCAAAGAATATATTTTGAGCTCCTGTTATATATGCACCATCTATTACGGCTGTTCCACCAAGCCCCGTTTGCCAAAACGGCATATAAAATACATGGTGTAACCCAAAAGGTATCAATGCACGCTCTATAATACCATAAATTAATGTTCCAGCATATCCTGTATTTGTTACTAATCCACCAAGTGAATATATTGCGTTTTGTATATACGGCCATATAAAAAACATTAACGCACCGACAAATATATATACCAAAGATGATATTATTGGAATAAACCTTGTTCCACCGAAAAATGAGATTACATTTGGTAATTTTATTTTATAAAATCTATTATGAAGAGCTGCAACGCCTAATCCTACTATAATTCCACCAAACACTCCCATTTCCAATGTTTCAATACCGCAAGCAGAGCCAATAGTACCTTCAAGCATTGCTCCTGACTCTAATTTACCTGTAAGCTTTAAAAGGGATGATATAGATTGATGCATTACAAAGAAAGCAATGGCTGACGACAATGTTGCTGTTGCTTTCTCTTTTTCTGCCATACCTAACGCTACACCCATTGCAAATATTATAGGTAAATTTGCAAATACTATATTTCCTGCTTCTTTCATTACTACTAACACAAAATTCAAAAAGGTTCCACTACCAAGTAGCCATTCTAATCCAAAGGAAGCTACCATTTGTTCATTAGAAAATGATGAACCTATTCCTAATAATAATCCGGCAACCGGCAAAAGAGCTATTGGGAACATGAATGAACGTCCTATACGCTGTAAAACGCTGAAAATTGCACTTTGTTCTTTCATAACAATACCACCTTCACTTTATATTTAAACTAATTTATGTTTATTTTTTATACTTTATAACAACTGTTTCCCCTGATTTTACATCCCCAATTACTGGCTCAAAATCCTTTATTTCATCAAAATTTGTTATTATAAGTGGAGTATGCAAACTAAATCCCCTTTCTTTTATTAACTTTATATTTACGTTTGCAATTAAATCCCCAACTTTTACTTTTTGACCCTCCTTAACTTTTACGTCAAAGCCTTCTCCGTTCATACTTACAGTATCAATTCCACAATGTATTAATATATCTAATCCATCATCAGATTTTATTCCATAGGCATGAAGAGTATCTGTAATTTGTGCAATCGTTCCATCTACAGGAGATACAACCTTTCCATCTTCAGGAATTATAGCTATGCCATCTCCTAACATTTTTTGCGAAAACACCTCATCTGGAACCTCTTTCAAAGGTATAGCTTTTCCATTTTGCGGAGCTAATATTCCTTTATCCTTTGCTTTTTTAAAAAAGTTAAACATTTAATCCACCTCTATATTTATTAAATATCACAATTGACTTAATACTTTTTCCTTAATTTTACTTACATCTGCATTTAAAACTTTCTTCTTTATATTAAGTATAAATGGCGCAGACATAGATAACTCATCTATTCCAATAGATAAAAATGTTTCTGTAAGAGAATCGTCAGCCGCTAACTCCCCACATATACCTATCCAAATACCATTTTTATGTGCATTATCTGCAGCAATTTTTATCATTCTCAATATTGCCTTATGATTTGGGTCATACATTGAATTAATCTTATTATTTTGCCTATCCACAGCCAAAGTATATTGAGTTAAATCGTTCGTACCTATGCTAAAGAAATCTACCTCTTTTGCTAACTCATTACTTATCATTACTGCCGCTGGAGTTTCTATCATTATCCCTATTTCTACATCATCAGAATATTCAATATTACTAAAGTCCAGTTCTTTCTTTACTTCATTTATTATATCTTTTATTTTTAAAACTTCATCTACTGATATAATCATAGGAAACATTATCGATACCTTGCCATACTTTGAGGCTCTATATATTGCCCTTAGCTGAGTTTTGAAAACTTCCGTTCTATCAAGGCATATTCTTATTGCTCTATATCCCATAGCAGGATTTTCTTCTTGAGGAAGATTAAAATATTTAACTTTTTTATCTGCTCCTATATCAAGAGTCCTTATTATTACTCTTTTACCTTCCATCTTCTCAATTACCTTTTTATATGCATCAAATTGTTCGTCTTCAGTTGGATAGCTATGCCTTTTTAAATATAAAAATTCACTTCTAAATAATCCGATTCCCTCTGCACCGTTTTGTAATACCATTTTCAAATCAGAAAGGCTACCAATATTTGCATATAAATTTACCTTTTGTCCGTCTTTCGTTACACTCTCTATTCCCTTTAAGCTTTGTAATTGCTTATTTTCGTATTCACAAAGCTCTTGCTTCTTTTTTAGCCTTTCTATTGTTGTAACATCTGGTAAAACATATACAGTTCCCGAATAGCCATCAACTATAATTTCACAGCCGTCAAATTCCTTCTTTAGTCCATTTCCAATACCCACCACAGCCGGAATATTCATAGTTCGTGCTAAAATGGCAGTATGTGAATTTGTAGAACCATACGCTGTAACAAAAGCCTTTACTGTATCTTCATTAAATTGCACAGTTTCACTAGGAGTTAAATCATCTGCTCCAACTATGCAAGGCTCGGAATAGCTATGAACATTTTCGTCACTTTCACATATTATTTTTATAAGACGCTTTGATACGTCCATAACGTCAGTAGCACGTTCTTTCATATAGCTATCGTCCATGTCCGAAAACATACTAGAAAAATTTCTTGCAGTAACCCACACAGCATACTCAGCATTAGCGTTTTCTGATTTTATAATATTAATTATAGATTCGCAATAATCTACATCATCAAGCATCATTTGATGTATTTTAAATATCATTGCTTCTTCTTCTCCAACCTTTTCGGAAGCACTTTCATATAATTCTTCCAATTCATTTATAGCCTGATTTTTAGCTGCTTCATAACGCTTTACTTCAGCTTCGGCATCCTTAATCTTTTTTAATTTGATTTCCTCATCTTCACGCTTATAAAATGATAATTTGCCAAATGCTATTCCGCCAAATACGCCATTTCCTTTCAATACTGTCATTTTTTACAGCATCCCCCATCTAAAAATTTTCCTCCAGAAAATCTTTTATTGTTTCTGCGGCTTCATTTTCATCTTCACCTTCTACGCTTACTTTTATTTCATTATCTTTCTTTACGCATAAACCCATAAGGCCAAATAATCCCTTTGCGTCTGCTGATTTTTCATTTACTATATTAGTAATTTTTATATTAGATTGAAACTTTTTGGCTTCTCCTACTAATAAACCTGCCGGACGTGCATGTATTCCATTTTCATCTTTAATTTTATAAGTAAACTCTATCACTAATAATCTATTCCTTTCTCAAGAAAATACCATGTATTATTTTTATATTTTCATTTATTAATAAATTTATATATTTCTAACAATATGATTATTCCAAATAAAAATATTAACTATTCATAAATACGCATTATATCACCTCGTATTATCTACCAATAAAGCATAAAAGTCAATAGTTTAATATTTTATATAATAAAATTATCTATCTTTTAAAAAATATAATAAAAAATATATTGCCAAATACTTTTTTGTGCATTATAATCATTTATAGTGTAAATAATAATACTATTTGACATGTAAAGGTGGTTAAAGTTATGACAAACAATAAATCTGTAATCAAATGGATAGAAGAAATACAAAATTTAGTACAACCTAAAGATATAGTTTGGATAGATGGTTCAGAAAAACAGTTAGAAAGTCTTCGTAAACAGGCATGTGAATCTGGTGAACTTATAAAGCTTAATCAAGAAAAATTACCGGGTTGCTATTTGCATAGAACCAAACAAAACGACGTTGCAAGAGTTGAAGATAGAACCTTCATTTGTACTAAAAATAAAGAAACCGTTGGACCAACGAATAATTGGTGGGAATCTCAAGAAGCATACAAAAAGTTATACAGTATTGCTAAAAATAGTTATAAAGGAAAAACTATGTATATTATTCCTTATTGTATGGGTCCTATAAATTCTAATTTCTCTAAAATAGGAATTGAAATTACAGATTCCATATACGTAGTTTTAAATATGGCTATAATGACAAGAATCGGTCAACGAGTTCTTGATATGCTCGGAAACAGTGATGATTGGGTAAGAGGACTTCACGCTTCTTGTGATATTAATGAAAAAGAAAGATATATTTGTCATTTTCCTGAAGATAAAACAATTATATCTGTAAATTCCGGATACGGAGGAAATGTACTTTTAGGTAAAAAATGTTTTGCCCTACGCCTTGCTTCATTCATGGGTAAAAATGAAGGCTGGATGGCAGAGCATATGTTAATACTTGGCGTGCAAAATCCAGATGGCGAAACTAAATATATTTGTGCTGCATTTCCTTCTGCGTGCGGAAAAACAAATTTAGCTATGTTAATACCTCCAGAAATCTATAAAAACAAAGGATATAAGGTTTGGTGTGTTGGAGACGATATAGCTTGGATTAGAAAGGGTAAAGACGGTAGATTATGGGCTATAAACCCAGAAAACGGATTCTTTGGTGTTGCTCCAGGTACAAATGAAAAATCCAATCCTAACGCATTAAAATCTACTATGTCTGATACTATATTCACTAACGTTGTACAAAATCTTGAAGATAATACCGTATGGTGGGAAAAGCTTGATAAAAATCCTCCTTCAAATGCATTAAATTGGAAAGGTGAACCTTGGGATGGAAAAAAATCAGATGAAAAAGGTGCACATCCTAATAGTAGGTTTACTTCTCCTGCTAAGAACTGTCCATCTATAAGTCCAGAATTTGAAAATCCCGAAGGTGTACCTATATCCGCTATTATATTCGGTGGTAGACGTAATCATACTACTCCCCTTGTTTACGAGGCCAAAGACTGGGAAAATGGTGTATTTATAGGCTCAATTATTGCTTCCGAAACTACGGCTGCAGCTACTGGTAAAGTTGGAATTGTACGTAGAGACCCAATGGCAATGCTTCCTTTCTGTGGATACGATATGGGAGAATATTTCCAACATTGGCTTAATATAGGAAAAGAAGTTGGAAATAAAGCTCCAAAAATATTTAACGTAAATTGGTTTAGAACAGATGAAGATGGTAATTTCTTATGGCCTGGATTCGGAGAAAATATGCGTGTTATCGAATGGATACTAAAAAGATGCGAAAATAAAATAAACGCAAAAGAAACTCCAATAGGATATGTTCCTTTTGCAAAAGATATAAATCAAGAAAACCTTGATATTAAAGAAAATGATTTAGAAGCAATATTAGATATTGATAAAGAGCTTTGGAAAAAAGAATGTGAAAACATTAAAGAATTCTATAAAAAATTCGGCGATAAATTACCAAAAGAATTAGATAAACAATTATCAGAATTATCTAATAATCTTTCTTAATTACTCTTCTAATAATTTAGGATTCATTCTAATATAATGAAATAAATACTGTTGAGCTATCCCTGCGAATCTTCCGAAGATTTGCGGGGATTCATTTTTAAAAAATTTATTCATTATTTTTTTCATCCAAACGTCAATAGGAAACGCATCTAATCTGTGTAGACCATAAAGAAGCGTACATTCTGCTACTTTTGGCCCTACTCCATGTATTTTTATTAATTCCTTTCTTGCATCCTCTAATGGTAAATTCTTTAAAGACAATAAATCTACTTCTCTATTAGATACTTTTTTTGCTGCATCGAGTATATAAGGTACTCTAAAGCCACATCTGAGCGGTTTCAAATCTTCTTCTGAAAGTAAAGCTATTTTCTCTGCACTTGGAAAAGAATAATTATTTTCAATTTTTTCACCAAATATTTCACATAACCTGTGTATTATTCCTTTTATTCTCGGTATATTATTGTTCTGCGATATTATAAAAGAACACAAAGTTTCCCACGGTTCTTGATTTAATATACGTATTCCAGGAGCATATTTACAGGCTTCTTTCAATACAGGATGTATATCTTTAATTTCATCTTTAACTTTTTGATAATCTAAATTCACATCAAAATATTTTTCCCAAAATTCCTTGTCTGGATTTTCTTCTAATACAGATATTATTAGATTTCCATTTGAAATATTAACATGAGCTTCTTTTCCACATGAAACACCCTCATATTCATCATTATGAGGGTTCCATCTAAAACATTGACCACATTCAAATGTCTCAGCTAAATCAAAATCTTTTATGTTTTCAAATACTATTTGTTTTTTATTATTATAATTATTCATATATAATCAGAAACCTCTGGAAGCTCCACCGCCCCCAAAACTTCCTCCACCTCCACTAAATCCGCCTCCGCTGCTGCCACTACTACCAAATCCGCCATATCCAAAGCCACCGCCGTACCAGGTACCAGAATGTCCACCACTATTGCCTCCACCACGCTTATTGCGTGTAGATAGTATTAATATTAATACTATCACAATTATTGGTACAAATCCTATGAAAGATTCCATTGTACTAGTATCATTATAATAATTAAACTTTTCATTTTCACTACTTATAAAACTATCTACATCACTAGGAATTTCAATATTATATTCTTCATATACTTCTTTCAATATTATAGTATACAAACTTTTAATTCCGCCATTCCAATCATTGTTTTTTAAATATGGTACTGCATAATCGTCAATAAAGCCTCCAGCTTTACCATCGTTTATCTTGCCTTCCAGGCCATATCCTACCTCTACTTTAATTTTTCTTTCATTAGGTGCAAGTAAGATCAATAAACCATTATTTTTATCTTTATTACCTAATTGCCAATATCTTGCTAATTCTATTGAATATTCATTTATATCTTTTCCTTCTAGAGATTCTACCGTTGCAACAACAACTTGTGCACCTGTTTTTTCCTCTAATGCCATCCCTTGATAACATATATAGTTCTCAGTTTCTTCATTTAAAACATTTGCAAAATCGTTAACATAACCTCTCTCTGTTAAATTAGGCAGTGCAAATACACTGCCCATAAATATAAATAATAAAAATATACAAGCTACCAATATTTTACCTGCTTTTTTCATAGGGCACAACCTCCCTATTCAAAGCTTACTGATGGTACAGATTTTGCTCCTTCAGAAGCCTCAAAATACTGTGCTTCACCAAAACCAAGCATATTCGCTACTATTACTGTTGGAAAGGTTTTTACTTTATTGTTATAAGTTTTTACAGCATTATTGTAATCTGTCCTTGCAACAGAAATTCTATTTTCTGTACCTGAAAGTTCATCCATAAGACGCGTAAACTGAGTATCTGCTTTTAAATCAGGATAATTTTCCACTATAACCATAAGTCTGTTTAATGCACTCGTTAATTCGCTATCAGCCTGTGCCTTTTCAGCTATAGTAGAAGCCCCAGATAAATTAGCTCTTGCTTGAGAAACTTGCGTCATTATCTCTGTTTCATGAGCTGCATATCCCTTTACCGTACTTACTAAATTAGGAATCAAATCTGCTCTACGCTGTAATTGAGTCTCTATATTTGACTGCTGACTTGAAACATTTTCTTTCATCTGAACCAAATTATTATAACTTCCAGCAAACATTGTTACTATTATTACCAATACTCCTAAAATCGAAATTAATGCTATTTTTCCTCCTGATAATTTTTTCATAAATATGTCCTCCTTTATCCAATAACTAATTTTCCTTCTGGTAACATACTATTTTTATGCTCCCCTTTTCTTTCCATAATTGACAAAACCAAAGATATCGGTCCAACTCTACCAATAAACATTAAAATAGCAAGCAAACATTTTGAAAAAACTGATAGCCCTGCAGTTATACCAGTAGACAATCCGGTTGTCGATATTGCAGATATAACTTCATAAATTATATCAATTATCGTTATATTTGTCAATGATTCTGCAAAACCTATACAAATAATTCCTAAGCAAGATATAAATATAAACACAACAAAAACTGTCATTGCTTTATACACTGTACTTTTTTCTATTTTTTTACCATTAAGAACCGTATCATCATAACCTTTAAATATACTCCAAACAGAATAAAACATAACTGCTAATGTTGTTGTTTTTACTCCTCCTCCAGTTGATGATGGTGAAGCTCCAATAAACATCAATATTATTGTTATAAACTTAATTAAGTCCGTTTGCTTTCTAGTATCTACAGCAAAAAAACCTGCAGTTCTTGATGCTGATGATTGAAAAAATGACGTTGCTAATCTTCTAGTAAAACCAAAATCCTTCATCGTATTATTATATTCAGCTATAAAAAATAAAACTGTACCAATGATTAACAATATAATACTTACCTTTAATACTATATTTGTATGTACGCTAATATGCGTATTTTTATTATTAGATTCAATTTTTCTTTTAAAATATCCATAAATATCTACCATTACTATAAAACCAAGTCCACCTATAATTATCAATAACGATATTACTGTCAATACAAACGGATCATCATTTAATACAGTCAAGCTAGCCCCCGGCGAAATAAATCCCGTTATATCAAATCCAGCATTACAATATGCTGATACAGCTAAAAATATCGATACCCATATTCCATAATATCCAAATTTAGGTACAAGTCTAATACAAAGCAATATTGCCCCTATCATTTCAAATAATATAGTAGATATAAATATTATTTTTATAAGCCTCGAAATATCTATTATGTTTCCACTTGTACACTCTTGAAATATTCTCATATCTCTAAGTCCCAATCTACCTCTAAAAAGCAACGTAAAACCAGTTGCAAATGAAACTAATCCCAAACCTCCAAGTTGAATAAGAAGCAGCATAACTATTTGTCCGTATACAGACCAATGACTCCACGTATCAAAAACTGCAAGACCCGTTACACACGTACAAGATGTTGCGGTAAAAAATGAACTAAGTAAATCTGTTCCTTTACCGTCTCTTGCACAAAATGGCAACATTAATAGTAGTGTACCCATTAAAATCATAAAAAGAAAACTTCCTACTATTATTCTTACAGCAGAATATCCCTTTATTTTTTCTGAAATCTTATTAAGCTTCTCCAAAACAGTCACTCCCAATCATAAACTATGCTTTTTAGATTTAAATACATTTGATTATAGCACTTTATGTATTATTGTCAATAATACATAAAAATAAATTTTATATAGAATTTATATAAAATTTATTTTTTTACATTTATTCGTATTTCAAATATAATTACAATATGGTATAATAATTTAATTATACAAACATTATTATATACTATGCTATTGAAAGGATTGAGGTAAAAATGATCGGTAAATATTGGAAACAATTTAAAAGCGGTTCTGATATAAGAGGTATTGCAAGTGATAACGTAAAGGGAGAAATAATAAATTTAACAAATGATGCAATTGAAAAATTAACTCTCGGATTTGCCATATGGCTTGCTGAAACTTCTAAACTAGATTTTAAAGCTATGACAATTTCTGTTGGACATGATTCTCGTATCTCTGCTGATAGAATAAAATCTATTATAATAAATACTCTGCGCTCTATTGGCGTAAATATTTACGACTGTGGATTATCTTCTACACCCTCTATGTTTATGACTATTTCTTCTCTTTCCTGTATTGGAGCAATACAAATCACAGCTAGTCATCACCCATCAAATCGTAATGGGTTAAAGTTTTTTACTTCTGACGGCGGACTAAATCCAGAAAATATAGATAGAATTTTAGAAATTGCTCAAGATAATAAATTCCCTCCTGTATCAAAAAAAGGAAATGTTAGAGCTATAAAGGCTATTGATTACTATTGTGAAAAATTACGTAATTTAATTAAAGATGGTATAAAATCAAAAACAAACTTTGATAAACCCTTATCTGGATATAAAATAATAGTAGACGCAGGCAATGGAGCTGGAGGGTTCTTTGCTAATGATGTTTTAGCACCCTTAGGAGCTAACATAGAAGGAAGCATATTCCTTGAACCAGATGGTAATTTTCCCAATCATATACCAAATCCTGAAAATGATATAGCTATGGAATTTATATCTAAAGCAGTTATCGATTCCAACGCGAATTTGGGTATTATTTTTGATACAGACGTCGATCGAGCTGCTTTTGTTGATTCTAATGGACAAGTTATAAATAGAAATAAGTTAATTGCACTTGCTTCGGCTATTGTTCTCGAAAAACATCCAAATTCTACTATTGTAACCGATTCAGTCACATCGGATTACTTAACAGAATTTATTGAAAATATGGGCGGTAAGCAATTTAGATTTAAACGTGGATACAGAAATGTTATACAGGCTGCTCAGAACCTTAATAACTCCGGTGTAGACTGTCAATTGGCAATAGAAAGTTCTGGACACGCAGCCTTAAAAGAAAATGGATTTTTAGATGACGGTGCATACCTTGCTGCAAAAATTATTATTCAAATGGTAAATATGAAAAATAAAAATAAATCTTTAGAAGGAATGTTAGACAATTTAGTGGAAGCAAAGGAACACTTAGAAATTAGAATTCCAATTACAGATAAAAAAGTGCTATCATACAGTAATAAAATATTTTCTAAACTTAAATTGCATGTAAATACATTGAAATCATGCGAAATAGACAATAACAATTTAGAAGGTGTGAGAATAAAATTTAGGGCTAGGTGGCAAGAAGGCTGGTGTTTACTTAGAAAGAGTGTACATGACCCTATAATAGTTATTAACATTGAAAGCTATGTCAACAATGGCTTAGTTGGAATATTAAAAACACTAAAACCATTTTTAGAAAATTTTCCAGGTATAGATTTATCTAATTTAAATGAATATATAAATTCACATAAAATAAATATTTAGGAGTGTTTAATTTATGCCTGTCCCTCTTTCGGAGCGATTTCGACCAAATTCAATAGAAAATATTATCGGACAAAAGCATTTATTAGGCAAAAACAAACCATTAAGAAAATTGATAAGCAACAATTATATCACAAATATGATATTTTACGGTCCTCCAGGTACCGGTAAAACAACTCTAGCAAAAATTATATCTAAAAAATCAGGAATACCCATCAAATTTCTTAATGGTACGTCTGCATCATCATCTGATATAAAGGATATATTGAAAGATATTGACAGTCTATTTTCATCTAATCGTGTTTTGCTTTACTTAGATGAAATACAATACTTTAATAAAAAGCAACAACAACTACTTCTCGAAGCAATCGAACAAGGTAGAATTATATTAATTGCTTCTACTACTGAAAATCCATCATTTTATATTTATAATGCATTATTAAGCAGATGTGCGGTATTTGAATTTAAATTACTTTCTGTAAATGAAATAAAAGAGTGTTTAATCTCTGCTATAAAATTTGTGGAAAATGAAATAAATTGTAAAATCATCACAAATGATAATACTGTTCAAAGTATTGCAATATTTTCCGGTGGGGATGTTAGAAAAGCTTTAAATACATTAGAAATTTGCATATTAACATCAGACACTTTAAATGGTATAAAAAATTTAGATAACGAATCAACATATTCTATATTAGGAAAAGTCAATATTCCTCATGATAGAAACGGAAATTGGCATTACGATACATTATCTGCATTTCATAAATCTATGAGAGGTTCTGACGCTAACGCTGCTGTATATTATTTAGCTACGTTATTAGAATCTGGCGATATTTCTTCTGCTTGTAGACGAATATTAATGTGTGCATGCGAAGATGTAGGATTAGCATATCCACAGATAATGCCAATAGTAAAATCTTGCGTTGATATTGCATTACAAGTTGGTATGCCGGAAGCAAGAATCCCACTTTCTAATGCTGTTATTCTAATTTGTAATTCTCCAAAATCTAATTCTGCATATAAGGCTATAAACAGTGCTATCGATGATTTAAATAAAATAGGATTTCAAGAGGTTCCTAATCATTTAAAAAATATAAACTGTGAAAAAACAAACAAAGATTCTTCTTACTTATACCCACACGATTATAATAATCACTGGGTTAAGCAAAATTATCTACCAGAAAAAATTTTAAACAATGTTTACTACATACATGGCAAAAATAAAAATGAAATAGCATTTAAAGAATATTGGGATAAAATAAAAGGTAAATAACAATTAGTTATTTACCTTTTATGCATTCGGGAATGGGATAATTATGTATATTTGCATATTTGGGCTCAAACTTACCTTTATATCCATATTCTCCATAGAAAAAAATATCTAACTCATAAAATCTTCTATTCAATAGACCCCAATAGCAGCGCCCAGATGCATGGTGATATGCCGAAAATATCTTTATAAACTCCTGAGAATCTATATTTGAAAGCCTTTTCAATCCTTCACTTTCTTCACTTATACTAATATAATCTGCGAAACAATATCCTATCTTACCGTCATCAAGCTTTACTTTATACCATTCATTATTCATATTATTTTTTTCTACAATATTAACTCTCGTGCCATTTCTTAAAGCACATATTCTTTTAGAACCTGCATCAGGCATAGTTCTAACATTCAACCCATTATCAGACTTTACCGTGCCTATAATATTTTTACTATTTCCATTACCACAATTTAATATTATATTACTTAGTTTACTATTGTACATCCATCTTACCCCAAGATTATAAGTAAAACTTAGTAACGCATCAAACTGATTTTGACTACACAATACTTTATTTTTTATCAAAAACTCATTTAAGAACCTTGAATACTCTCTATTATTAACGTCATTTTTTAGAAGTGCTTTTGCTTCTCTCCTACTAATAACATCAAAAAACTCTTCATACGGCTTAACTACGTGTCCATATCCTATCGTATATACGTTACCACCTATTTTATCGCAATAAATTCGGTTAGCAAAGCCTTCGCATGAAGCTATAAAATCTATACATTTATCACTAGCCATTCTTTTTCTTAAATCTTGTTCATTACCATTTTCGCATGCAAATACTTCAATAAAATTATTTTCACTTTTTGTCCATAATCCATTTAAAAGACCATAAGGTATAACCTTATATGAATTTCGATTTTTCACATTGATTTTACCTCTCCATACAATAGTATTTCCTTCATCTATTCTTACAAAACTATCAAGCTCTGATTTTGCTCCATTATTATATACATCGCATTTCACAGATGATGCATTCTTACTCGTTATTACATAAATATCTATATTGTTTCCTACTTCAAAATTATTCTGAGAACAATAAATAAATCTTACTGGTTCTTCCCTTGTAACATTAATCGTACAATAAGCACAATCTCCATTAATTTTATCTTTAGCTGTAATTGTTGAGCTTCCTAAATTTTTTGCCTTGATAAATCCCCTACTGTCTATTTCTGCTACTGAATTATTACTGCTATTCCATTCAACGCAATTGGTATCTGATGCTTTTATAAACATACTTTTACCTTGACTTAAATATATAAAATTTCTTTCTAAATTCACCGCTCCCGCTTTACTAAATGAAAACAATAATAATAATGATGATAATATAACTACTTTCTTTAGTTTGAATGAATACAAACTTAAAACCTCCTATTGTAAATTTACAATCTGAGGTTCATTATAACATATAATTACATTATCTTACAACAAAATTACTAATATTAAATATTAAAACAAAAATTAAAAACTATATTATTTCAAATTTATTATTAAATCACAGTAAAATTTCTACTTTACTGATTTTCTCTTTACAATCGGAAAATCCCATTCGTCCGTCATCCACCTAGCACAATCATAAATGTTCGTATTACCATCCGTGTTTTTAAAGTCTTGGCTGCTGAACCCATAACTCCTAAAATATTCAGTAAACCGCGCTTCTCCATATCCACATGCATCTCCCCATGACTTGATTTCAGGCATACTCAACCAAAAATTTATAAAACATTCAGAGTTTACTACTCTTTTCTTTATATTAATAAAGTATGACTCTAAAAATAATCTGTCAGCACCATATTTAATACCATATAAATCGAAATCACTATTCAGTCCTTTTTCTATTACTTCATCCATAGAAGCTACTTTGTAAAAGCTATCATTTGCTATAAGTAAGTTATCAAATTGTTTTATATAATCATAATTTTCAACAATATATTCTTTCCAAGCACCAAAATCATAGCCTTCATTGGGCCTTACTATAATTTTATCTGCATTATCACATTTATCGTCTAATTCCCCATTAGATATAATAATTACCTTATAATACTTTGCTATGTTCTCAATAACATCTTTTCTCCATGCACAAATTTTTTTGTTATTAGAAGACATAACATACAAGCATAAATTTTTCTCGTCATCAACCGCTTTATTAGATATACTCAATCCATACAAACTAATTACTAAAAATGTAAATATTATTCCAATAAACTTTTTCATACAAGGCACTCCAATTCTAATTGTTCATAAAATACATTACCACAATAATGTTATTATGTAAATTGTAACTAGATTATATGAATTAATAAAAGATAAAAAGTTTACTAAAAATTAATATGCAATACAAACCCATAATTAAAATAAATATATGTTCATTCACACATTACTTTCAATTAATTTATTTAACGCTGCTAATTTTACACATATCATAAACAAATCCATTGCCTTATCAAGTTCTTTTATATCAGGATATGATGGAGCTAATCTTATATTGCTATCAAATGGGTCTTTACCATATGGATAGGTTGCTCCGGCATTTGTAATTATTACTCCTGCTTCTTTGCAAAGTCTTACTACTTCCTTAGCACATCCATTCATTACATATACACTTACAAAATATCCACCCTTTGGTGTATCCCATTTTATGATTTCATTTTCTTCAAATTCTTTTCTTAGTTTTGAAATAACTAATTCAAATTTAGGCTTTAATATGTTTCTGTGCTTAAGCATGTGTAATTTTAAATTATCAAGATTTTTTAAATATCTTATATGCCTAAGTTGATTTATTTTATCGTACCCAATTGTTTGCATAGAAAATCGCTTTTTTAATATATCCATATTATTTCCTCTACATGCTAGTGCAGATATTCCTGCTCCAGGAAATGTAATTTTAGATGTTGAAGAAAATAGTATCGGCAACTCTTCATTACCATTTTTCACACATTCATCCATTATATTAAGTATTTCTACACTTTCCTCTAAATCATGCACACAGTATGCGTTATCCCAAAATATTCTAAAATCTTTTGCCTTCGGCTTTAAGCTAGACAATCTTTTTATTACTTCATCTGAATATACAATTCCTTGAGGATTAGAATATTTTGGTACGCACCATATTCCCTTTACTGTTATATCATTTTCTACTAAATTTTCTACTTTATTCATATCAGGTCCATCACTATTCATTTTTATTGGTATTAACTCCATGCCAAAATACTCACATATTGCAAAATGCCTATCATATCCCGGTGACGGACAAAGAAATTTAATTTTTTCTTGTTTTAACCACGGTTTTTCTCCTGATATTTCATGCGTCATGAAACATGAAATCACGTCAAACATCATATTAAGGCTGGAATTGCCTCCTATTATAATATCATCTTCATTTACTCCCATCATATCTGAAAATAATTTTCTTATTTCCCTTAATCCCTCTAAAATTCCATAGTTCCTGCAGTCTATGCCATCTTGTGATATACAATCAGATTTACTATTAATAACATCAAGCATATCCATGGATAAATTAACTTGTTCCTTAGACGGTTTTCCTCTGGACATATCTAATTTTAACCCCAATGATTTAAATTTTTGATATTCATGCATTACTTTCTCTTTTTCTTCTATTAATTCTTTTTTACTCATATTAATATAATTTTTCAATTTCCTTACTCCCCTAACATTTTAATAATTAAAATATATAATTACACAAGTTATAATGTAAATCAATATCATAAAAAAATATTTAATTAAATTTTATATACTCACATACTATTCTACCACTTACAATATCAACAATTTATATTTTGCAAAACAATAATCTATATATTAGTAAAACTATCACATGAAACCACTTTTCGCCATATTATAACTAATAGAAAAAGTATAGGAGGGTTCAATAAACATGATAGAAAATTACAAATTCGGAATAATCGGCGGAGATTCTCGCCAAATATTTTGTGCTAAATCTATGATATCAAATAATCAAAAAGTTAATATGTTTGGATTCGATAAGGCAGATATTAAATGTACAAATACAATTAACGAATTAATAGAAACCAGTAAATGTATAATACTTCCTGTACCTACAATTTCTGAAGATAATATAATATATTCACCTTTTTCCAGCAAAGTAATTTACTTAGATGAAATTATAAAACTCTCGAAAGATAAAAAAATATTTTACGGTATGCCTTCAGGTATAAATATTAACGATGATAAATTAAAAAATATAAAATTATATAACTATGCTCAAAGAGAAGATTTTTCTATTCTCAACGCAATTCCTACTTCTGAAGCCGCTATACAAATAGCACTTACTGAAAGAAATGAAACATTATATGGATGTAAATGCTTAGTCGCAGGATTCGGACATATAGGTAAAATTTTAGCAAGAATTCTTAAATCTATGGGTACAGACGTTACTGTAAGTGCGAGAAAATCAAAAGATATTGCATGGATAAATTCTCTTAATTACCGCTCCGTTTACACTTATGATATACCTGATAAGCAAAAATATGATATAGTTTTTAACACTATACCATATCTTATATTTAATAAAGATGTGATTGTAAAATCAACACACGAAAATTCACTTGTTATAGATCTAGCTTCAAAGCCTGGCGGTGTAGACTTCTCATCGGCCAAAGAGTTGGGAATTAAGACTATACACGCTCTAGCATTGCCCGGTAAATATTTTCCTAAAACAGCCGGCGAAATAATTAAAAATGTTATTTATAACATATTAAAGGAGGAAGAAAATGATGAATAAATATACTATTGGATTTGCTATGTGCGGTTCATTTTGTACATTTTCTAAAGCAATAGAGCAAATGCGTAAACTCTCTGAACTAGGACATAGTATAGTACCAATTATGTCACATAACGCATATAATACAGATACTAAATTTGGTAAAGCCAAAGACTTTAGAAAAACTATAGAAGATATTTGTGGACGTTCTATAATTCATTCCATAGTAGAAGCAGAACCTATTGGCCCTAAAAAAATGACTGATATAATGTTAATTGCTCCTTGTACAGGTAATACTCTCGGTAAGCTTTGTAATGCCGTTACAGATACCCCCGTAACTATGGCAACAAAATCACACCTAAGAATACAACGTCCATTAGTCATAACTCTTGCAACAAATGATGCATTAGGTGCTTCAGCTGAAAATCTTGGTAAAGCCATAAATACTAAAAATATATTTTTTGTACCTATAAAGCAAGACGATCCCATAACAAAACCTAATTCATTAGTAGCAGATTTTGACTTTATTTTACCTACCATAGAAATGTCCATGAAAAACAAGCAAATACAGCCTGTATTTATATAATTACGCTTAAAACTAGCATTTCTTCAAGTCTATTATATATATCGTTAAAATCACTAAGCGGCAGAGGATTTTTTCCTTTGCCTATTTCTATTGTTAACCCCGGACGTTTAAATTCCTTTATAAACCAATCTTTAAAACCTCCGCCTATTGCCAATCCTTCAGGCTGTGCCATTTTATATTTACTACTTATCGAAAGTACTTTTGCTATTAATTCAGACTTTTCCGACATATCATCGCCATATTGCCAATAAATTTCTTCTCCTTGGCTATGAAAAGCTATTGCATGTCTAAAATACGTATTTCTACACAAATTAGTAATAGCCTTTGTTTCAATCTCACTTTCTGGATATTCTCCTCCGTATCTTGTTGGCCCCGGACAATTTATATTAGATTTTTGTTCAAGCTTATGTAATTCGTGCCAGCCCGCGTTAAAGTTATGATTTATATCTACTCCTCTAGCATTAGCCTGCCAATTATCTGTATTTCCACCGCTTACTCTCTTTACTAAATTTGAATACTTGCATGCCGATTTATAGCCATTTATTGATATTTCTGTACCATCTGGATTAACACACGGTACTATCATTATCCCTCTGTTTTGTAGAAATTCACTTATATTTATTCCTGCAATAGTTTGTCCAGTTTTTAAGCATTTACCTATTTCATTTGTAAATTTAAGAAGTAAAAGAGTTGTAAGCCATTCCATACCATGAAATCCTGCTGATAATAAAACCATATTTTCCCTATCGCCAATTTGGATATAATTTATTTCCCTTCCACATGTACTTTTAGATAGCAAACCATAATTAAAAAAATCATAATTACACATTATCTCGTTAATTATTTCGTTTCTTACTACCTCATCTGGAATTCGAGAATCAAATTTTATTTCTTTCATATTTAATCACTATCCCCTTTTTTAACATATTCATATATATGAGGAAAGTAATTAACTTTATTCTAAAATTTTTATCCTACTCCTAAATCTGTATTATTAATCAATATCTCAGCCTTAGGATTCTCCTTCAATGATGGATATATTTCTTCTATAAATCTTTTTATTAATTCTTCATCTCGTTTTTCATTTGTACTGTTTTCTATAAATATGTTAACGCTAAAATATTCAAAGTATTTACTTGCTATTTCAATATCATTCTTTATAGATTCAAATGATTGTCCCTTTATTCCAACTAAAAGGCATACTCCATTAAAATAATTTGCTATTTCCAATGGCGTAACATCGCTTGGAATTCCCTTATTCCATTTATCTCTTAATTTTGTATCGAATGTTTCCACGCCTACTCTATATTTTACGTCTATCCCTTCAAATTGCTTTGCAAACTTTTTTAAGTACTTTCTATACATCCAATGTGCCTCAAACCAAATTGTATTTATATTCTTAGATTTTATCACATCTTTTATCATATTTATTGTATCACTATCTACTTCCATGATAGACCCGGAATTTATTATGTCTATAACCCCAGTTTTACCTGTCACTTTCTTTAATACTTCTTTGTTTATTTCATAAGCATTACCACTTATATCATTATAATAATCGCAATACGTACATTTTTTCCATCTACAGCCTTGTCCTTGTAAAAGTAAAAATTCCCTCGCAAAATTTCCCTTTATTTCTGAATATCTTTCCATAATCCTCCCTATCAATATAACAAGATTATGCTTTAAAGTAAAATCACCTAAAGCATAATCTTAAAATTATCTCTTTATTACAGCCTTTAGCTCGTTATTTAATTTATTCAAAAATATGTTCTCTATACTTTCTATTTGTTCAGAGGTCAATGTTTGAGTCTTACTACAATAATCTATTTCGTAAAGCACAGCATATTCATCTTGATTCATTTTTTTATCTTCATATACATCTCTTACCAAAACGCTTTTTATTAAGTCAGACGAAGATTTTATAATATCAATTACTCTTTGTGCAGATACATTTTTCTTTTGTACAATATTATATAATCTATTAACCATAGGGTATTTAGATTCAAATTGTAATTTTTTTATCTTTTCATCAAGTTCTTTTAAAGCTAACTCACAATAAAATATTTTATCTTTTATAAGCTTTACATTAGGTATTTTATTTACTACGTCCTTTTTCATTTCCGCAATAAATCCTACTCTTTTTCCAGATACAAATATATCGAATCCAGTACCCGGTTCGCAAAAGCCATATTTAGATTCTTTTAATTCATACTTTTGTCCAAACTCATTAAATAGTAAGTCTACAAAGTTTATTATATCATAATAATTATATTTTATATCTTTATCTATTCCCCAACCTTTTTTTATTCTTGCTCCAGATACTATCATTCCCAGCATATCCTCTTCTTTACAACCTGTATCCTTAGTTTTATCCTCAAAATAGCATCTTCCTATTTCAAATAAGGCTAAATCCGTATTATTTCTCGAATAATTATATGCCAAACAATTTAACAATGAATAAATTAATGTTGGTCGCATTAGTGCATAATCTCTAGCAATTGGGTTTTTCAATGTTAATTCTGAATATAATGGATTTTCTTTTTCAATTTTCAAAGTGTTCATAATATCAATCGGTATAAATGAATAATTAATTACTTCATTAAAGCCTACGCCCCTTAGAATTTTTCTTATTACATCCATATTCTCCCAAACTTGATTTTTATTATATTGAGATGTAATTTTAGGCATAATAGGTTCAATATTATCGTAACCATGTATCCTAGCTACTTCTTCTATTAAGTCTACTTCTTTTAGTAAATCTAACCTATAACTAGGGCACTCTACTCTTATTATATCATTATTTATATTTTCGCATCTGAAATCATATTTCGTTAAATAACTATAAATATCTTCTTTACTAATATTAATTCCCAATAAATCATTTGTCCTTGAAACTCTCAAATCAATAATGTTCTTTTTCTTTGGGTAAGGATAATAATCAAAAGCAACTTTACAAAATTCTCCACCACAAATTTTATTTATAAGCTTTGCACATCTTAACATTATATCAGCAGATAGAGATTCATCTATTCCTCTTTCAAACCTGAATGATGATGGAGTAGATACTTTAAGCCTTCTTGATGTAAGCCTTATACTTACTTCGTCAAAGCAAGCTGCCTCTATCATTATATTCTTAGTATTTTTTTGTACCATAGATTTTTCTGAACCAATTATTCCCGCAATACATAATACATCCTCAGAATCTGATATTACTATATCTCCTTTTTGTACATCAACAGGTTTATTTCCTAACGTATTAACCTTACACTCACTATCACTTTTTCTTATTTTAATTTCATTTGAGGATATTTTATCTATATCATATGTATGCATAGGTTGGCCTAAATCTAGCATAACATAGTTTGCTATATCAACTACTGCATTTATACAATTTATTCCTAATTTCTCCAAATAATCTTTTATATATTCAGGCGTTTCTACCTCATTATTTATATTGTTTATAATTAATCCACAAAATCTTTTACATACCTTTGATTCCTCTATATTTATCTTTATGGGAAATTTATCGTTATCAATTTTCAAATTATTTTTATTTATCTCAGGAATTTTTTCTCCTAAATATGCACATATTTCTCTTGCTACGCCAATATGAGAAAGCATATCCGGTCTGTTAGCCTTTACCTCTATTGTTATAACCTTATCATTACCAAAATCTTGTTCTCCCTTTACTTCAAACCCCTGTAAATCAAGTATATTAAGAATCTCACGATAAGTTATATTCTTATTGCAAAACTTTTTTAACCAATCAAAAGAAACCTTAAACACTTATATCATTCCTCCTTTATAATTGTCTCCATAGACTAATATCGTTTTCATATATTTTACGTATCTCACCTAATCCGTAATATAAAAGTGCTAATCTGTTAAGACCTAAGCCAAATGCAAATCCCGTATATTTTTCGCTGTCATAGCCAACTCCCTCTAGAACATTAGGATGTACCATACCCGAACCTAAAACTGTTATCCAACCAGAGTTTCCACAAGTTCTACATCCACTTCCTCCACATTCTGTACATGACATATCTATTGCTGCACTTGGCTCTGTATATGGATAATATGATGGTCTAAATCTAACTTTAGTACTATCTCCAAATACTTCTTTCAGTAACTTTATAAGAACTGCTTTAAGATTTGAAAATGATACTTTCTCCCCTATCATTAACCCTTCAACCTGATAAAACATTGGTGTATGTTGTGGGTCAATATCGTCTACACGATAAACCGTACCAGGAGATATAATTTGTATGGGTGGTTTAGCTTTTTCCATAGTTCTTACTTGTACTGATGAAGTATGTGACCTTAGGAGTACACTTGGAGGCGTAACATAGAACGTATCTTGCATATCTCTTGCAGGATGATGAGGCGGTATATTAAGCTTTTCAAAATTATATTTATCCAGTTCCATCTCTGGGCCTTGCACTACTGAAAATCCCATATTAATACATACTTTTTCAATTTTTTTATAAAACTTTATTAATGGATGCTCTGCACCAATAAATATATTTTTCTTTATCATTGTAACATCATATTTAACCGCAGAAGAACTATCGTTATTAAAGTTATTACTTAATATCTCTAATTGTTCTTCTATATATTTTTTAAAATCATTTATAGCCTTTCCAAGCTGCTTTTTATCCTCAGCTGATTCAATATTTTTCATTTGTGCATATAAGTCTTTCGTATATACTTTCAAATATTTACTCTTAATTGTTTTCAAATCTGATACATTCTTTACTTCTTTAATTTCCTTTAAGAATATATCTTTTTGTTTATTTATATCATCATAAATTTCTGACATATAAATCTCCTTCCTAAAAAACTATTTATTATTTAATATATCATCAACAGCCTTCTTTATATCATCAACTTTATTAAGCTTTTCCCAATTTACTCCTAAATCTTCTCTTCCCATGTGACCATAAGCTGCTAATTTACTATAAATCGGTTTACGTAAATCTAAATACTCTATAATCGCAGATGGGCGTAAATCAAATACTTTTTCTACTGCCTTAGATAAAACATCATCTCCAACACTAGATGTTCCAAACGTATCTACCATTACAGAAACCGGCTTCGCTACTCCTATTGCATAGGCTATTTGTATTTCGCACTTCTTTGCAAGTCCTGCTCCTACTATATTCTTGGCTACATATCTTGCTGCATAAGCCGCTGAACGGTCTACTTTTGTTGCATCTTTACCAGAAAAGGCTCCTCCACCATGTCTTGAATATCCACCGTATGTATCTACTATTATTTTTCTTCCTGTAAGACCGCTATCACCTACGGGCCCCCCTATCACAAATCTTCCTGTTGGATTAATAAATATCTTAGTTTCATCATCCATCATATTCTTTGGTATGATTACTTCGATAACATTTTTTATAATATCATCTCTCAGATTTTCAAGGCTAACTTCCGATGAATGTTGAGTCGAAACAACTATTGTATCTACTCTAACAGGTTTATCATCTTCATCATATTCTATTGTCACTTGAGTTTTACCATCTGGTCCAAGATAATTTAAAGTTTCGTCTTTTCTAACTTGTGTAAGACGCTTCGCCAATCTATGAGCCAATGATATAGGAAGCGGCATCAATTCAGGTGTCTCATCACATGCAAAGCCAAACATCATACCTTGGTCTCCGGCTCCAATAGTATTTTCTTGTTCATTCACGCCCTCTTTCTTTTCAAGAGAACAATTTACACCCATTGCTATATCTGGCGACTGTGAATCTATTGACGTAATTATACCACATGTATTACCATCAAATCCACTTAGTTGGCTATTATATCCTATAGATGTTATAACTTTTCTTGCCTCTGAGGCTATATCTATGTAACAATTTGTAGAAATCTCGCCCATAACATGTATAATACCCGTTGTTGCAGTTACTTCACATGCAACATGTGCCATAGGGTCCTTTTCAAGTATTGCATCAAGAACTCTATCTGATATTTGGTCGCATAATTTATCTGGATGTCCTTCTGTAACAGATTCTGATGTAAATAAACGTCTTGGCATTTTATATTCCTCGCTTTAATTTTTATTAATAAATTTTATATTATAATATGTTAAACTAATTCACAATTTACGTCAATATTTTTAATATGTATTCTTACTAAACATATATGTTATTTTTTATATTTTCAAATATCTTATCTCCTATTCCCTTAACTTTCTTTAGCTCGTCTATATTTGCAAAACCACCGTTTTTATTTCTATAATCAATTATTCTTTTCGCAATAGCTTCACCAACTCCTTTCAAATTTTCAGCAAGTTCACTTGCTGTTGCAGTATTTATATCCACCTTACTTGTACTACTTGCATTACTACTTTTCTTATTACTGGATTTATTATTACTCTTACTTATTTTGCTTTTAGAAGAACTAACATTATTTTTACTTTCATTGCTATCCTTCTTCGCATCAACTTCAGTTTCAACTTTGTCGTTATCAACTTTACTATTTTCGTCAGTATTAACATTACTATTATCATTACTTATTTCACTGTTTTCCACATCTGCACTCGTTTCGATTACTGTAGAAGAATTTATTCCCGGTACAAAGAAAGCATTATAACCAACAATAATCGCACCCATAAATATTCCCAAAGCCAAAAGTACTCTTTCTATAATTTCGCTACTTCTATTTTCATAATCCATATTATCACCTCCAATATGTCACATACTAAAAACGCATATTCTAATACTCTTAGTTTAATAATTATTCTTGCAAAATTCAATCTTTTAAAATAAAATATCCATATAACATAATACAAATTTTTTTGGAAGGATTTTTAATATGAAAATTACAAAAGCCGTAATACCTGCCGCAGGATTGGGAACTCGTGTGCTACCTGCGACTAAAGCAATGCCTAAAGAAATGTTTCCTATTGTAGACAAGCCTGCTATACAGTATATAGTAGAAGAAGCAGTAGCTTCTGGAATAACAGATATATTGATAATAACTAACAGAGGAAAAGAAATTATTGAAAATCATTTCGATAGAGCTCCTGAACTTGAAGCAAATCTTATATCTCATGCAAAAGAAAATCTCCTTGACGGAGTAATTGCCAGTTCTAAATTAGCTAATATATTCTTTTTACGTCAAAAGGAAACTAAAGGGCTAGGACATGCCATAAACTGTGCACGTTCATTTGTTGGTAATGAACCATTTGCCGTTTTATATGGCGACGATGTTATAATAAGTAAAGAACCTGTATGTAAACAATTAATAAAAGCTTATGACGAATTTGGTCTTGGCGTATTAGGTGCTAAGCAAGTTCCTGCCGAAGATATATGTAAATATGGTTCCTTAAAGATTGAACCTTTGAAAGATAATATATTTAAATGTACAGATATGGTAGAAAAACCTACCCCTGATAAGGTTTTATCTCTTTATTCAATATTAGGAAGATGTATATTACCGCCAGAAATATTTGATATCCTTGATAATACCTCTCCCGGAGTTGGAGGAGAAATTCAACTTACAGATGCAATGTGTAAATTAGCTCAAACTAAAGGAATGACTATGGTTGATTTTATTGGTAAACGATATGATATAGGTAATAAATTAGGTATTATGAAAGCATCCGTAGAATTAGCTTTACAGCATAGAGAAATAGGTATTTCCTTTAAAGAATATATTAAAGAAATTTCTAAAACAATTGAATAGACCTATAATTATTAAGTACTGCATATTTCTAGCTAAAAGAATATGTAGTATTTTAAATATAATTTTGCATAAATTTTCATATTTTTATTGACACGCAATTAAATTTATTATATAATATATATACAAAATTAAATAAAAGGAGTGTAAGTTATGGAAAAAGTTAATGATGAAAATTTAAAAAATCTATCAGGTGGTAAAATTATAGAAACCAAGGACGGAAAATTTATTTGTGTGCCCCAGTATGCAAAAGAGTTTGATACTGAAGAACAGGCAAAAAGCTTTGAAGCAAAAATAAATGAATTACCTAAAATTGTAAAAAAACCTATCTTAGGTAAGTTACCTGTCGGACATAAAGGACCATTTGTAATTAAAACTACAGATTCTGATTTATAATAAATGTAATTTTTGATTTTATTTATCGATTAAAACTTTTAAACCACGCATTCAATGCGTGGTTTTCATACTTAAAATTATTCTTAAACACCAGAATCAATTACACCGAAGACCACACCCACAAAGCCTCCCCTCATTCCTTCTCTTTTTATTTTATTGCTCTCCACTAATCTTCTTCAATTCCTCTTGGCTAGAATTCTTTACTTCCTCAACAACCTTTGAATAGGAATCCTTTAAAACTCTGAATCTTTCATCTGTAATCTCAATACCCTTTTCAACAAACAATTCTTTAATATCATCTTTTGTTTTTGCTTGTAAGATTTTATTTATATTTTCTTTATTTAAACAAATTTTTTCTAAATCCTCTTTTTTATTCTATTGTCTTAGTTGCATAAGCATTCAAATCCATGCTAGCTATGTTGTTATCCATAAACTCATAATACGCCTGTGACCCCACCATAGCTGCATTATCTCCACATAAATCTATGCTAGGTTTATAAAGTTCCCAATCTCTTTTTTTACATTCTGATTCAAGGTTTCTTCTTAAAAGTGAATTAGCCGAAACTCCTCCTGCTATTACTAATTTTTTATATCCAAGATTTTGAGCCGCTGATGTAAATTTTGTAATTAGACAATCAACAACAGCTTTTCTAAAAGATGCACATAAATCATTAACGGGAAGTTGTTGATTTTTTTGTTTCATATTATGTATTTGATTTATTATAGCTGTTTTTAGTCCAGAAAAGCTAAAATCATATTTACCATTTGTAATATTGGGATGTGGCAAACTAAATTTATTTTCATCTCCGCTCTCTGCCATTTTATCCATTATAACACCACCGGGATACGGCAATCCCATCATTCTCGCAGCTTTATCAAATGCTTCTCCGGCGGCATCGTCTCTTGTTTTACCTATTATCTTCATTTTAGTATAATCTTTTACTTCTACTATATGGCTATGCCCTCCTGAAACTATAAGACATATAAACGGTGGCTTTAAAGATGGATTAGTAATATAATTCGCAGCTATATGTGATCTTAAATGGTGTACAGGTATTAAAGGTATATTTCTTGCAAATGAAATTCCCTTAGCAAAATTAACTCCAACTAACAATGAACCTATCAGCCCCGGAGCATAAGTTACGGCCACAGCATTTATATCTTCAAATGATAAATCTGCATCTTTTAATACAAGTCTTGTAAGATTAGATATATTTTCTATGTGACGTCTTGATGCTATTTCCGGTACTACTCCTCCATATATCCTATGTTCTTCTATTTGAGAATTAACTTTAGATGATATTACATTTCTTCCATCCTCTACTACTGCAACAGCTGTATCATCGCATGAACTCTCTATTGCTAATATTTTCATTTTATCACTCCTTTGTCTTTAAATATCCTGTCATTATATAAGCATCCTCCGTTGGATATTTATAAAAATCCTTTCTTTCCCCGGTTATATCAAACTCTAATTTTTTATAAAAATTTATCGCATTAATATTCGATTTCCTTACTTCTAATGTTATAAACTCCAACTCGTTTTCTAATGAATAAGCTAACATTTCTTCCATAAGCATTTTGCCTATTCCTAAATTATGATAACCTTCCCTTACTGCTATATTGAGTATATAGCCTTCTGAAAAAACAGTATACATACCAACATGACCAATAACATTTTCTCCAATACATGCAACTACTAAATAAGAACTTGGCTTACTTATCTCATTAATATAATTTTGTACTGTCCACGCTTCCGAAAAAAACTGCTTTTCTATTTCTACCACTTGTTCTAAATGTTTTCTTTCCATTTTACATATTTTTATATCTTCAAGTATCTTAGTCTTTAGTGTCATACCAAGTAGCCCCCTTGTCTATATGCACTAATAATGGTACCTCCAGTTTTACGGCATTTTCCATTTCTTCTATTAATATTTTTTCTACTTCTTCTACCTCACTTTCATGAGCTTCTAAAATAAGTTCATCGTGTACTTGTAATATTAATCGGGATTTCATATTTTTTTCTTTTAATCTTTTATATACCCTTATCATAGCTATCTTTATTATATCTGCCGCTGTACCTTGAATAGGCATATTTCTTGCTACTCTCTCTCCAAACGACCTAATATTAAAATTAGATGAATTAAGTTCTGGAAGATATCTCCTTCTATGAAGCATCGTTTCTGAATAACCAAGATTTTTTGCTTTTTCTGTTACTTCCTTCATATATCTCTCTACGCCACTATAATGGTTAAGATATGCCTTAATGTATCTATCTGCATCCTTTACCATAATCCCTAAATCTTTAGAAAGAGAAAATGCTCCTATTCCATAAACTATTCCAAAATTCACTGCTTTCGCTTTTGTCCTCATAGATGGATTTACCATCTCTATTGGTACATTAAATATTTGAGAGGCTGTAATTGCATGTATATCTTCATTATTTATAAATGCATCTATCATATTTTTATCTCCAGATAAATGTGCCAGTACTCTAAGTTCTATCTGTGAATAATCTGCATCTATAAGTAAAAAACCATCTTCTGCACAAAAATATTTTCTTAATACTTTTCCAGACTCCGTTCTAATCGGTATATTTTGCAAGTTTGGCTCTGTGGAGCTTATTCTACCAGTTCTGGTTTCCGTTTGATTAAAATTTGAATGTATCCTTTCATCTTCACTTATCAATTTTATCATACCATCGCAATATGTCGATTTTAATTTATGTAATGCCCTATAATCAAGTATCATAGATACAACTGGATGATAATTACGTAATTCTTCAAGTATCTCAGCATTTGTAGAATACCCATTTTTTCCCTTTTTACCTTTAGGTAAACACAACTTTTCAAATAATACTTCTCCTAATTGTTTAGGTGAATTAATATTAAATTCATATCCTACAATCTTATATATTTCTTTTTTTAAGACTTCTAACTTTAATCCTAATTCATTACCATAACCATTAAGTCCATTTTTATCAATCTTAAAACCTATTGACTCCATACTGCTTAAAACCTTAGAAAGAGGTACTTCAATATCATTTAAAAGTAACTCCTGATTATTTTCAGATAATTCCAACTTTTGTAATTTTGCTATTTCACTTAATTTATATACTTTAATTACTAAGTCTTTTAAATAATCATCTACTTCATCTCCTGATAACGTAGGATCTGTTACATCATATTTATTCATTATTCTTTCTAAGCTATAATCTGTCAACGAGGGATTTAACACATACTCTGCAAGCATTACGTCAAATACTTTATTACCAACAAATTCACAATTAATTTCAGTATATAGTTTTTTTAAATTATATACATTTTTTGAAATACTATCTTTCTCTAAAAATTTCTTTATAGTATTTTCAAACTCATCTTTCTGCTGCATAGTGATATATACATTATCTTCTGATAAGATTATCATAAAACATTTAGATTCATTATTATCAATTATAAATGTACAATTATTTAAATCTAAAATTTTATCAATACTCTTACTTAATTTTATATTTATTATTTTTCTATTATCTAAATCTTCTTTTACATTATTTTCTATTCCTAATTTTTTCATTAGGCTAAAAAGCTCTAATTTGGACATAATATTATATGTATTTTCTATATCAATTTTTTTCACAACATAGTTTTCGACTTTAGTATCAATCGGTACGTTTTTTACAATCGTGCCAAGCATTTTACTCATAAAAGCATTTTCTTTATCATTTATAAGCTTCTTCTTTACGCTTTCTTTTATATCTATAGCTTCTATATTATTATATATATACTCTATGCTTTTATATTTTTGTATTAAATCCTTAGCAGTTTTCTCTCCTATTCCCTTTACTCCCGGTATATTATCTGATGTATCTCCTTGTAATGCCTTTATATCAATTAATTGTTGTGGTAATACTCCATAAGTTTCCATTATTTGATTTTCATCAAAAATTTTTATATCAGCCTTACCCAATTTAGTTGAAGCAATTCTAACAGTTACGTTTTTTGAAACTAACTGTAAACTATCTCTATCACCAGTCGCTATAACACATTCATATCCATTCAAATCACATGCATGAGCTAACGTTCCTAATATATCGTCAGCTTCATATCCCGGGCTCATAATTAACTTATATCCTAAGTTTACCAATAGTTCTTTTAACACAGGTAATTGCTGAGCTAATTCCTCTGGCATTCCTTTTCTTTGTGCTTTATATTTTTCAAAAGCTTTATGCCTAAACGTAGGTTCACGTAAATCAAAAGCTATTGCTATTGCATCAGGTTTCACTTCATCCTTTAATTTTTCTAATGTTGTCATAAAACCATATATAGCATTAGTAAAATGACCGTCTTTTGTAGTTAATATTTTAATCCCATAAAATGCTCTATTCAGTATACTGTTTCCATCTAAAGCTAATAGTTTCACGCTATGCCTCCATAAAATTTATTTTTCTAAAATATTATATCATAAATTAGCTAGCAATCACCATTTACGATATTAATATATCAAAAAGTATAATATTCAAAAAAAAAAAAAAAAAAAATGTCTATTGACATCAGCAGAAATATAATGTATACTAAAATCATTAATCAATAGGAGGTGTTTTTATGAATGAAAAAAAATTATTGTCATTAGCCACAGATAAAGAATTTGCAAACATTCTAGCACAAGTAGATACTGATGAAAACGTACAGTTATTTGCTGAAAAACACGGTGTAAAATTATCTTTAGATGAGGCTCACAAGCTTCGTGAAACTGTTAAGTTGTATAAAGAAAAGAATAGTCAATCTGAAAAAAAAGGTGAATTGGATGAAGCTAGTCTTGATGCCGTCTCTGGAGGTTCAGGATTTTGGGGTAAGTTAGGCAAAACTCTTGGCATAACTTTAGGTGCTACGGCAGATGTTGTTGGTAGTGCAGCTCTATGATATCAGATTAGGCGTGAACAAGAAGGACCATTGAGCAAACCTATCACGGATCTTAACGGAAAAAATATTTTTGAAAAAGCTTACAATGATTTTAAAAATTAAATATAAGATTTAAAAAACATATAATTTATATAATGCAAAAATCCTCTATACAATCATTTAAGAGGATTTTTTTATTATATCAAATTTTTCTAATATTATATCATTTTCTAACGTTATCTCCAATGAATTTATTATTCTTAATAACTCAGATGAAGATATGTATTGTGGTAAATTTAGTTCTTTTAGCAATTTTTCTCTATTTATTTTGCTAGATTCATGTCCGATCAATTTTGCATTATATAAATCTAATTTACTAAAATTGTAAAAATCTATATTATCATTTTTTTCATTATCTTTAGTTGAATTATTTATAATTTCCAAAATAATTTTACTATCTATCCCTTCAACACCTAATTTTCCTTCCTTAGAGCAAGTAATTTTTCGTTTTTCTTTTCCGTATATCTCAGGTATGTATGCATGCTTTACAATACCATCTTTTATGGAACTGCGTATATAATTTCTAATCACAAATCCAGCCGCATCACTATCTGTAAAAACTATTATTCCCCTTGTTTTAGCTATATTTCTTATCATTTCTAACCTTTTATTATCTTTAAATATTCCAAATCCATTAGTTTGTATAATAAGAGTATCAACTATCTGAGATAACTTTATTTTATCGTACTTCCCCTCTACTATTATTGCCTCTCTTATTTTTATCAATTAATATCATTTCTCCTTATTTTTATCAATTTTACAATCATTTCTTCTAATATTATTCTTGCGTCTACTCTACTGCTTTTTAATTTCACATCTGTTTCCAACAAAAGATATATGCTCTGTCTTATTTGATTTAATGACATATAACGTAAATTTCTTTCAGCATTTTTAATTTTAAAGTCCTTACCTTTATAATCAAAAATACTTGAAACTGCTGTTGGAGATTGTCCACTTTCTATTGCCACTTTTACTCTATACATATCAATATAATTACTTGCAATTGCAGATAATATCATAATCGGCTCTTCTCTTTGAAAAAATAATACGCCTAAGCATTCATAAGCTTTGGCTATATCACCTGCAATTAATAATTTACAAAGTTCAAATACGTTTGATTCTAGATTTTTTGTAACTATATTATCTATCGTACTTAACTTAATTTCGCTCTCGCTTTCTAACGCACATAATTTTTCTATCTCATTTTTTAAATCATTTAAATTTTTACCACACATACTTAATATGCGGCTTGCATTTTCTGAAGATAAAATTTTATCTCTTTTTTTAGCCCAAGAAATAATTTGTTTTTCTAATGATGTTTGCGTCTTTTGATTTATTTCTATAATGTTACCAAATTTAGACACATGAGTAATGAACTTTTTCCATTTGCTTGATTTCTTCTCGTTTACTTCAATTGTTGTTTGGATTATTAGCAACGTACATGTATCTGGTATGTCTGTAATTATTTCACATATATCTGTTATTTGCTTTGCATTCATTCCATCTAAATTAAGATTTTTTATTAATACGCATTTTTTATCAGAATTTATAGGAAATGTTTCTATACATGTCTTTAATAGATTAATATCTATATCATCTTTATCAAATAAATTATAATTAAAACTACTTTGTTTTTTTTCAACTATACTTTCTACCAATAATTTTTCATAGTAATTTATCAAAAATTTTTCGCTACCATATATTAAGTAAAAATTGCTTAAATTATTATTCTTTATTTGTTTTTTTAAATCCGATTCTGTAATTTTAGGCATAGCCTTAAATTTCCCTCCTTATTGAAACACGGTTTGAATCACTTATATCTATATGTACGGCACCGTAATCTGATGTTGCGCACGTATTCATACCATATTTCAATAATTTAGGAACATTAACTTTACACGATTGAGAATTCATAGATATTACTGTATTAAGTGGATTTAGCCTATTATAATTCATTGGTAATTCTCCGGCTATAAAAATATCACAATTGCGATATTTAGCCGGTAGTTTATCTATATCTCCTCCAGTCGGACATATTAATAGACTTACATCTTGTACAGTTAAATAAACCCACACAAATTCATCATATTTAAATACTGAGGTCTCAACATTCCCCCATATACTTGAATTTATTTTATCTTTAAATCTTACTGCCTTTACAGCAACATTTCTTTCGGATAAGCTATTTCCAAGAGTAGTAGATACAGGAAGTATTACTGTATTCACATTATACTGACTTTCAATATCACTAAAAAACATACTACACTCTTCTGCTTCAGAGGGTACTAATATAAAATCTAAGTTTCTTGTATTTGTGTTACTCAAATAATTAGTAACACTATTACTACATTTCAATTCGCCTCCACAGGATATTATTGCCGTATGTCCATTTTTCTTCAATACAACTGATGAGCCATTACCTGAATCTACTACGCTAACTCTCGTTACGTTTAGCATAGTAAATTGATAAGATATTATACCCAAAAGAAGTAAATCAGCCGAAATAAAAGTCAATAGCTTAGAATATTTTCTAGTTTTTCCAAATAATACGCATATTGAAATTAATATGAGAGTAAGTGAAACCCATAATATTACAAATGGATAATCTATGGATATACTTGCAAAATTTATCTTAGATAGCACTCTGGCACATATTGTAAGATAATTTATAATTACACCCGAAATAAATCCAAATGGCATTATCATAATCTTTGGTAAACACAAAATCACACCTATATCTAAAGCTATCGTGCAAAATATCATAATAGATATAGGAAACATCATCAAAATATTTGCAATTGGTGATATTAATGATATATTCCTAAAAAATATTACATTTACTGGCATTGATGCAAGCGTTACTGATAGTGTTACTGATATACTTTTTAATATGTAATTAGATAATTTATTACTTTTAAAATATTTACTAAAATAATCTTTCAATTTAATTTCTATTGGTCTTGCAAAGGTTATAATTCCTAAAACGGATAATGCTGAAAGCCATAGCCTTATATCCCCACCTACGTTGGGATTAAATAAGGATAAAACTAGTACTGCAAATCCAAGCGAATTTAAAGAGTCAGAATTTCTTCCTATAATAACACCGATAGTGTATATTATAGACATTATTCCTGCTCTCATTACTGAAGGTGTAAATCCCGTAATAGCCATAAAACCGAATATTACAGCAATAGATATTAATGAAGATATTTTTTGATTTATTTTCAATCTCTTTAATATAAATATTAAAATCTGAGATACTATTGAAACATGTATTCCAGATACCGTTAATAAATGATATACTTCAACGTCTAAAAAGTCTTTTTTTATATCTCCTGGTATACTATGTTTATCTCCCAAAAGTATTCCATTAGCAACCGATGCTTGCCTTTCTGGTAATACAAATCTAGTTACCGATAACATTTTTTCTCTAAATTTCAAAGCATAGTAATATGGTGATTTTTTATTATTTACTTTCTCTACACTATTAAATTCATAATCATATAAAAATGCTGAAAGATATATC
>CADBQS010000085.1 GCA_902796915.1 uncultured Ruminococcus sp. | reverse complement strand
TGCCTAAAATACATCCATATATCTTTACTACCATGCTAGACTATCTCTGTTCGACTTTTTCTGTCCAATCTATTGACGTTAGTCCAGCAAGCGTGATAATAAGTTTAAGTACATTTAAAAATGTTGAAGCTAAAGACATTTGTCTGGTTTTAGATCCAGGACACGGTGGGGAAAGTAAAGGTGCTGTACGTACATATTCAGAAAAAGTTATTCTTGAAAAGGACATTAATTTAGAAATAGCAAAAAGTATCAAGCAAAAGTTAGAGAAATATAGAACTAAGGAAGGTGACGAAGTAAAAGTTATTTTAACAAGAGAAGATGATGAAACTTGTCCAAATTTAGAGGAAAGGGTGCGATGTGGTGTTGTTAATGACGCTGATGCAGTAATTTCAATACATAATAATGCAAGTGAAAATGAAGATAGAAGAGGTGCTATGGTTTTAGTAACAAATTCTGACTATAACAATCTTTATGAACGTGAAGAAAAGATTGCATTGTGCATACTAGAAGGATTAAAACGACAAGGTGTATCGATAGTTCCAGACGTTGAAAAAACAGATAATTATGAAGGTAAAGTGGCAAGTGTTTCTAATTCTTGTGGGTGTTTTATTGAAGAAGTTAAAGATGGGTTGATGCGTAGATTGGCGACAGATGGTGGTAAATATGCCAATGGTGATTCTTGTGATTGGTATGGGATTGTGAGACATGGGGTTAATAAAGGTATATTATCTATACTTGTAGAAAATTGTTATTTAAGTAATAAAGATGATTATAATGAATTTTTATCGACGCAGGAAGGAATAGATAAATTGGTAGAGGGTAATATTCAGGGTATAGTTAAATATTTTGAATTGGAAATAAAAAATGAAACAATTCAATAATTAATAATATTACGATGGTATTTCTTAAAACAAAAGATAAGAGTCCAAAAATTACTTTTTAACATTATTTTTGTAGTTTTTCTTGTGTTTGAACACTTCCTTTTTCAAAAAGTTAAGTATTGACAAAACATAAATATGGTTATATAATTACGAAAGGAATTTTTGTTTTTTGAGAGGAGGAAAACTATAATGTTAAGAACATATCAACCAAAGAAGCTCCACAGGAAAAAAGAACACGGCTTTAGAAAAAGAATGGCAGATAGAAACGGAAGAAAAGTAATAGCACGCCGCAGAGCAAAAGGGAGAAAACGTTTAACATATTAAAGTAAACTATTAAAAAGACGGTGAGTCACAAGATAGGAGAGTAATAATTGTGCTACGTGCTCCTGCTAAGCGGGACCACTGTTTTAAGTGGTTTCGCTTTTTGTTGTAGTAAGACAAAACTTTAACGAACATGGAAACGGATAGGTTTTATTATGGGTGAAATAATATCGTTAAAAGAAAATAGAGCTTTTAAGAGAATATATGCGAAAGGGAAATCGTATGTTGCACCAAATCTTGTAATGTATACAATGAAAAATAGGGTAGGCTTTACTAGGGTAGGTATAACTACAAGTAAAAAAATAGGAAAAGCCGTACAGAGAAACAGGGCAAGACGCGTAATAAGAGAAGCATATAGACAAATAAATAGTAATACAAACCGAAATCTTGACATTGTGTTTGTTGCAAGGGGAAGAACAACAAAAGCAAAAATGCAGGAAGTAATGAAAGAAATGAAATATAGTATGAAGAAAGCAGGAATAATTGAGTGAAAAGATTGTTGATAAAGATGATAGAATTTTATCAGCAAAGGATATCGCCATATAAAGGAAGCGAACCTTGGTGTAGATTTGTGCCGAGCTGTTCGGAGTATGCGATAGAGGCGATAGAACGATTTGGAATTTTCAAGGGATTATTTTTGTCTTTTTTTAGGTTGTTAAGATGTAATCCTCTTTTTAAAGGAGGGTATGATCCCGTGCCTAAAAAGAAAGGGGATTAAGTTCTAAAATAGAGTTAAGGAGAGCGAAATTTTGGGATTTATATTTGATTTTTTAGGGAGTATATTTGGGTATATATTATGGTTTTTCTTTGATGCAGTAAGTAACTACGGTCTAGCAATATTAATATTTACACTAATAGTAAATATAATAATGTTTCCAGTGATGCTAAAGAGCAGGAAATCTATGGCAGCTTCAGCAAAACTATCGAGTAAGCAAATGGAGCTGAAAAAGAAGTTTGGAAATGATCAGAAAAAGTATAACGAAGAGCTTGCAAAGCTATATGAAAAAGAAGGCGTAAATCCGATGAAGGGTTGCCTTACATCATTTTTACCACTTATAATACTAAGCGGAGTAATAGGAGCTATAAACAGACCGCTGAAAAATACGCTCCATATACCGCAAGAAAAAATAGCATCATCAGTAGAGATGATATCAAAAGTACCGGGAATAGGTTCATCGGTTTCATCGAATTATCAAGAATTAGAGATAGTAAGAATGTATCCGCAGATAAAAGAGCATTTGACGATGTTTAACGAAGAAGAGTTGGCGGATATAGAAGAATATAGCTCGGGTTTCGATTTTTGCGGAATGAATTTATTAGATAGACCAAATCAATCGGGATTTAAGAGTACGCTATGGATAATACCGTTGTTGTGTTTCTTGGGGCAATCCGTGTCAATGTTTATAGCACAAAAGCTTAATGGTACGCAACCCGAAATGCAGGGTCAAGGATGTATGAAGATTATGCCTTATGGCCTAGCTTTATTTACGGCTTATATAGCATATACAACGCCCGGGGCCGTAGGATTATATTGGGTAATAGGTTCGATGATAGGCATAATACAAAATTTAATATTTAGTAAATATTATAATGCACATACTTTAAATGCAAAGGCAGAAGCAGAGAGAGTTGCACTACTTGAAATACTAGAAAAGGATGTGCGCGAGATAAAAAATCCAAATGAAGTAAAATAAGTATGTAAGAAGAAAGAGTTTGTAATTGAAAAGAAAAAATAAAAACGAATAAAAAAAGGAGTAGATGTACTTGTTAAAAGAAGCGTTTGCATCTGATGAAACAGTAGCCTTAGCAAAACAAAAAGCTTGTGAAATGCTAGGAGCCGAAGAAAAGGACGTAGACTTTGAAGTATTACAAATGCCAGAAAGAAAAAGATTAGGTTTTTTTGGAGGAAGATTAGCTCAAGTGAGAGCATTTTTGAAAGTATCGCCGGAAGAAAGGGCTAGAGATTACCTCAAGGAAGTACTTTATTATATGGGACTTGAATCATTGAATGTAGAATTAGTTCCCGGAGAAAAAGACGAATGTAATATTGATATAAACGGACAAGAAGTAAAGAATATAGTAGGTAAACACGGAGAAACGCTAGATGCATTACAGTATTTATGTTCGATAGTAGCAAATAATACAGGAAAAAATTGTCATTGCAAGGTAAGATTAAACGCAGGAGATTATAGAGAAAGAAGGAAGAAATCGCTTGAAGCTTTAGCAAGACGTATGGCATATAGAGCGATGGAAACGAACGAGAAGATAGAATTAGAGCCAATGAGAGCTTATGAAAGAAAAATAATTCATGCGACGGTTTGCTCTATGGATGGAGCTCATTCTTGGTCTGAGGGAGTTGACAATGATAGGCATGTTGTCATAGCTCCTGGTAATAAAAGTAGATACGAAGTTAGATATATGTACGATAAAGATTTTTCAGAAAGAGTAGATTCAACAAATAAACAAGAGGAAAATCAAGAGATTGAAGATTAATTATAAGAAATATATTAAGTAAAAAAGAGAGGTATCCAGCAAAGGCGAGGTAAGATCCAAGCTTTGGCAGGTTACCACTTTTTAAATAGAAGTAAAAAATAAAAAGGAAGGAAGAAAAGAGCGTAGTAAAAGTTTTTTGCACGCTCGAATTTTTATGAAAACAATAGCAGCAATAGCGACAGCCCAAGGTAGCGGAGGAATAGGAATAGTAAGAATATCGGGAGAAAAGGCAATAGAAATATCGGATAAGGTATTCAAAAGCATAGATCAAAATAAACTTTCAAATCAAAAAGGCTATAGAGCTAAATACGGATACACATTTGATAAAGAAGGAAAGATAGATGAAACGATAGCATTAATTTTCCGTGCACCTAAGAGCTATACAGGGGAGGACGTAGTAGAATTATCGTGCCACGGGGGTGTGTACATAACGAGAAGATTACTTAGAGCTGTACTTGAAAGCGGAGCAGAAATGGCTGGTCCTGGAGAATTTACAAAAAGAGCATTTTTGAACGGTAAAATGGATTTGACCCAAGCAGAATCCGTAATGGATTTGATATCGGCGAAAGGGAAAAGGGCTAATGATATGGCTTTGTCGATTAGGGAGGGAAGTTTAGTTAATAAAATAGAAGAGATAAAAAGTAAGCTTATAGAAATGACAGCACATCTTTGCGTATGGGCAGATTATCCGGAAGAAGATATTCAACAGTTAGAGCTAAAAGTGTTGAAAAAAGATATCGATAGTATAAATAATACACTTCAAAAAGTTATCAACAATTATGATTCTGGATGTGCAATAAAAGAGGGGATTAGGACTGTATTAATTGGAAAACCGAATGTTGGAAAGTCTACTCTTATGAATATGCTTTCTGGATATGAAAAATCGATAGTAACGGATATACCGGGTACAACTCGAGATACAATAGAAGAAACCGTAATGCTGGGCGATATACAGCTTCGCTTGATAGATACGGCAGGGATTAGAGAAACAGAAAATTACGTAGAGAAAATAGGTGTTGACAGAGCAAAAGAAAGCATTATTTCAGCCGGGCTTAAATTGATTGTAATTGATGGAAGCAAGGAAATAGACGATGAAGATATAAAAATATTAGAAGAAGCAGGGAATGAAAATTCTATTGCAATTATAAATAAAATTGATATAGATAATAAAATAGATAAAGAGCGTATTAGTAAGTATGCAAGTAAAGTAGTAGAAATATCAGCCAAAGAGAAAAAGGGCATAGAAGACTTAAAGGAGGCAGTATATGATATAATAGGCATGACAAAAATTGATGCGAGCGAAGTAATAATATCAAACGAAAGGCAATTTAATATAATAAAAAAAGCGTATAAATGTACGCAAGAAGCCGATGAGATACTCAAAATTGGTATGACGCTCGACGCAATTACAGTATTATTACAAGACGCAATACAAGAATTAATGGAGCTTTCAGGGGAAAGAGCAAGCGATAAAGTGATAGAAGAAGTATTTTCAAAATTTTGTGTAGGAAAATAAGGAAAGAGGAGCAAAAAATGAAAGGATTTAATGCAGAAAATTATGATGTTGTAGTAATAGGAGGCGGACATGCCGGTATAGAAGCTGGATTAGTCGCAGCAAGAATGGGATGTAAAACGGCTGTATTTACAATAAATTTAGACGCAGTAGGGAATTGCCCGTGTAATCCGTCAATAGGAGGTACAGCAAAGGGACACCTCGTAAGAGAAATCGATGCCTTGGGCGGAGAAATGGGTAAGACGGCAGATGAGTGCTGTCTACAAAGTAGAATGCTTAATAGAGGTAAAGGACCGGCCGTACATTCGCTAAGAGCGCAAATAGATAGAAATAAATATAAAGAAATAATGAAGCAAAAGCTGGAAAAACAGAAAAATCTTGATTTAAGACAAGCAGAAATAGTAGATATAGAGCAAGATAACGATATATGGAAATTAAAAACGCGTAATGGAGCTATATATGAAACGAAAACGGTGATAATCGCAACGGGTACGTATCTTAGTGGAAGAGTACATATAGGAGAAGTTTCATACGAAAGCGGTCCCGATGGAATTTTTCCAGCGGCATTTTTAGGGGAATCACTTAAAAAATTAGGCTTATCCATAAGAAGATTTAAAACAGGAACGCCCGCGAGAGTACTGAAATCAAGTATAAATTTTAAAGATTTAGAAGAACAGTATGGCGATGAAAAAATAGTACCATTTTCGTATTCGACTAATAAAGAATTAAAAAATAAAATAATATGCCATATAAGTTGGACAAACGAGAATACAAAGAAAGTAATAACAAATAATATACATAGGTCACCGATGTATAGCGGAAAAATAGAAGGAGTAGGGCCTAGATATTGTCCGAGCTTAGAAGATAAAATAATGAGATTCCAAGATAAAGAGCGTCATCAAATGTTTATAGAGCCATGCGGGGAGAATACGGAAGAAATGTATCTCCAAGGGATGTCGTCATCATTGCCAGAAGAAGTACAAATTGAATTTTATAAGACAATAAAAGGCCTAGAAAATGTTATGATTATGCGTCCAGCATATGCAATAGAATATGACTGCGTAGACCCACAACAGATGTACGCAACATTGGAGTTTAAAGACTTTAAAGGGTTGTATGGAGCTGGACAATTTAATGGTAGTTCAGGATACGAAGAAGCTGCAGCACAAGGATTGATAGCGGGAATAAATGCGGCGTTGAAGGTAAAAGGACAAGGCGAATTGATTCTCGATAGAGCAAGTTCGTATATAGGCACATTGATAGACGATTTAGTAACAAAAGGAGTAAATGACCCGTATAGAATGATGACATCTCGCTCAGAATATAGATTAGTATTACGTCAAGATAACGCAGATGAAAGATTAATGCCAATAGGAAGAGATTTAGGCTTAATTTCAGATGAAATATGGGAAGACTTCTGCGATAGAAAGAAGATAAAAGAGCAAGAACTAAAGAGAGCAAAGAATACAGTAATAAAGCCAAGCGAAGGGCTAAATAAATTACTTGTTTCACGTGAAACATCTGAAATAACGACAGGAATAAGGCTTATAGATTTACTAAAAAGACCGCAAATAAGCTATGAAGACTTAAAGGAGTTTGACGTTACAAGACCAGATATAAATCCATCGATATTAGAGCAAGTAGAAATAGAAATAAAATATGAGGGTTATATAAATCGTCAAAACAGGCAGATTGAAGAGATGAGACGTTTAGAAAAACAAAAAATGCCTGAAAGTATAAATTATAAAGATATAAAAGGACTCAGATTAGAAGCCCAAGAAAAGCTGGAAAAAGTAAGACCAATAAATTTAGGCCAAGCTTCAAGAATATCTGGAGTAAGCCCTGCGGATATATCCGTATTGATGATATATTTAAACAGAAAATCGAATAATTAGGAGTAAATATTATGCACGATGAAGCTATAAATATGTTAAAAGAGCAGTCCCAAAAGATGGGAATAGAATTAACAGAAGAACAATTAGAAAAATTTTCTATATATATGAATTTTTTGATAGAATATAACGAAATAACGAATCTAACAGCAATAAAGGAGCCTAATCAGATAGTAATAAAGCACTTTTTGGACAGCCTATTACTCACTAAAACCGTAGATTTAAACGGTAATAAAAAAATGATTGATATAGGAACTGGTGCCGGATTTCCCGGAGTACCAGTAAAGATAAAATATCCGAACGTAAAATTAACTCTCCTCGATAGCCTGAATAAAAGATTAGTATTTTTAAGTAAGCTATCGGAAAAGATTGGTTTGGATTATGAAGTTATCCACAAACGAGCAGAAGAATGTGGAAAAGATAAAAATTACAGAGAAAAATTTGATTACGTAACTTCGAGAGCTGTTGCGTCGCTAAATATACTTGCGGGATATTGCTTACCTTACTTAAAAGTAGGAGGAATATTTATTGCTCTAAAAGGCCCGAATGCAGAAGAAGAAACAGTAAATGCCAAGAATGCTATAAAAGAATTCGGAGGTAAGATTATAAAAACGCAATATTTCGAACTCCCCGATGGAAGTGGTAAAAGGAGTATAATACTAATAGAAAAAATAAAGAAAACCCCAGAGATGTACTCTAGGGTTAGGAAGAAGATTATTACTTAGTTTATTGGCAGAATTTTTTGAAAGACGCTAAGTCTTTATAATAAGCTTCAGAAATTTTATTTTGCTTAAGAATATTTATAATATTTGGAATATTTTCAGCTTTGTTTATCGAAGGCGTTATTGTATTTTTCTTTTTGTGACGGCTAAGTTTTTCTAAAATTTTCTTTTTGGCATTTTCTAATTCCTCTTTTTGCTTTTTTTCTGCTTCTTCTTTGTCTGTTTTTATTTTCTTTAAATCGTCTAAATATTTTTGTGCGTCTTTAAAAGTTTTAGCTTTTTCAATTTCATTCATTAAATGCTCAACTTGACCGTTGGTGTCTTTAT
>CADBQS010000084.1 GCA_902796915.1 uncultured Ruminococcus sp. | reverse complement strand
CTGTAAAAATAAGCTTATCAACATTATTTTTAATTCTAGCAGTAATAGTAATTATAATAATGGCTGTTTTTATTATTAAATTGAACAGTGAGAAATCAGCAGAAGTAGAAAAATCTATACAATTACAAGCACAAGTAAATGGCTTAAATGGAACAGTAGATAATTTACAGGGGAAAATTGATAGTATATCAAAAACTATTAATTCTAATAATTCTAATAATGCAAACATTCAAAATAGTAATACTAGTTTAAATGTAAAAACTAATACAGAAGTAACTAAAAAAAATGAAAATAAAATTTTACTTGAAGGAACTTATGCATTTGAAGCTTCTGATGTAGGCTATCAATTTGATAAAAAAGGAAATGTGTCAATATTTGGTAATGTAGATGAACAAAAAGGAACCTATACAACTGTAAGAGAAAATGAAATAGAAGTTGTTTTAACAGTAGAAACAGTCTGGAATGATGAAACAGGAGAAAGTACTTCTACACCAATTAATAGAACAGAAAAAATAAAAGTAATTGATGAAAACACATTACTAGTAAATAATGAAAAACTAATGAAATTTGAAAATGGTGAATTTGTCAGATAAATCATATTTGACAAATCTGTAAAATGTATGTATAATAAAAACATAGAAAGCAAGAACGGAAATGTCCGTTGCCGATAGTATTAAGAAAACACTACATCGCCACCAAGCTAAATGTAGTGTTTTTATTTTATTCCTTCTCACTATATGGCAACATAAAAAAATGTAGTGTTCTAACACTACATTTTTTGGTGCCAACGAAGTAGTTATTTACAACTTTTTGACACTTTTAACGATTGATACAAATATCAATCAAATTTCTTATAGTATACCATAATTTTTACAAAATGCAATACAAATTATTCAAAAAATTTTTTTCAATGTAAAATGTATCTATAGTCTATATTACAGATAGTTAAAAATACCTTACTTGAGTTTTATCATAGATTTATGGTATAATTTTACGTAGAATGAAAAAAAGGAGATTATTGTAAAAATGAAGAAATCAATTTTACAAATAGTATTTATTTTGTTTGTATTACTATTTTGTTTGTTTTGTATGCTCTTTTATTCAATTAAATCAGGTGTTTCAGAATTCTCAAATGAAGTAAGAAAATTTAATAGTCAAACTACTGATGTATATATTACAAATAGTGATAAAATATTGGTTAAACAAACAATAGATGTAAAAAATTGTATTCCTAAAAATAAAAATAATTTTCAAATGGAACAATATAGTTTTTACATTCCTATTTGTACAACAAGTAATGATAGCTTATCTTTTCGAGATATAACAAATATTAAAAGCAATATTAGTGTATTTATTGATAGTATAAAAGATAATTCAAATCATTTTGTTGGAATCAAGGTTGATGAAAATCAGATGAATTTATTAATGAATGAACTAGAACAAAATGATTATAAAGTAATATTCTCTTATGAAATTAATTCAAGAGAAGTCTTGAGTTACATAGATAATAATGAACATATAATATTAAATTTAAAGGGTAACCGTAAATTTGCAAATAACAATGATTTATATATACATTTACCAAATGATGCACAAGTATTAAATAATGATACCTTTGTGAAAAAGCAAGATGAAAATACATATAGCATTAATTTAAAAAGGGAGAATATAGAATACAGAATAAAATTAGATGGAAACTTTACACAATATGTTAGTGCAGAGTCTAATTATGTTTATGGAGCTAATGTAATTATTCAAAAATCATTATACTTATTTGTACCAATAACGTTAATATTTACTATTATTTTAGTTTTGGCATATATACAAAAAAGAGTAAAAATAGAAAAGGGAGAATATGAGAGAAATCCAGAAAATGTTATAGATCCTATTTTAGCCGAATCAATTATTGATGGTAAAATAGATGCAAAAGATTTAATAATGACTTGTTTAGTAAACTTAATATATAAAAAGAAGTTAGAAAATATTGATAATGATTGTATAAAATTAGTAGATATAAGCAACTTATCTAAAATTGAAGAAAAAGTGATAATGATATTATTCTCTTTACAAAATAATATAGACGACAGAGTATTAGGAAGAACAATAAAAATTTCAAATATTGAAGATATTTTTAAACAAGAAAATAAAACTACTCTAAACATTTATGAAAAATTTATAAAAGTAAAAAAAGCAATAAAAAAACAACTAATTGAACTTAATATTTTAAATCCAATATGGGATGTATTATTAAATCAATTAAGAATATTATCTTTAATGTTAGTATTTAATATGATAAATATATTAGTTTTAGGGTCTATAATTTTCTCTTCTGTTGTATATCAAACATTTTTGATTATAGGAAATGTATCTATTTATGTATTATTAAATAGAAATAATCCAAGAGCGATTATAAATATGAAACCTAGCAGGGAACAAAGAGGAACAATTGCCATAATACTTGTTGTATACATAGGTATAGTAATAATGGAAATCTATTTTAATTTAATTGACACAGAATTATTATTAAGTTATGTTATATTAATAATAATAAACTTCTTAATTTTCAGATTTTCAAAAACTTATGTATTTACAAATAAAGGTAAACAAGAATATATAAAAGCTGTTATGTTAAAAAGATATTTAATAGATTATAGTTTAATTGAACAACGTGATATAGATAGTGTAGTTATATTTGACGAATATTTAGTATATGCAACAGCATTTGGAATACCTAGTAAAATTACAAATAAAATAAGTGAAGCTCTTATGAACTCAAACATAAAGTTACAAATTTTAAGTAAAATTTTAACTTTATAATATTGTTTTTATATAGATATATTTCACAGCATTAGTAAAAATGCAACAGAAATAAAAAAAATTGACAAATTCTAAAAATGTATGTATAATAAAAACATAGGAAGCAAGAACGGAAATGTTCGTTGCCACAGTTATTGAGAAAACACTACATTGCCGACCAAAGCAAAATGTAGCGTTTTTATTTTATTCCTTCTCACTATATGGCAACATAAAAAAAATGTAGTGTTCTAACACTACATTTTTTGGTGCAGATGGCCAACATAATTAATTAAATTATATAGTGAAAGTGCTTGATACTTCAGTGTTTTATGATCTTTATATTAAAAGCGTACAGTCAATGTACAGTAACGGGCATTTTATTTAGACTTCCTATTTTTGATAGGTGGAACAAAAAAGATTCATTAAACTAATATAAAAATAAAAAAAGAAGAAAGAGAAAAAGATTTATGGTTAGAAAAATAGTTTATTATTCAAAAAAACACCAGTGACTGCAACATAGCAATCACTGGTGAAATGGTTAAGCAACTTCTCCCTTCCAAAACTGGGAGCAGTCATTAGTGTTACACCATTCTGTCAAACTCGGCTCTCTTTCAGCTTTAAAATCTTCATAAGATATGTCTTTTATCTCATCGAAGTTAAAAGTTTGATATGTTTTTGCTTTGTAAATTTTATGCAGTTCATCAATGGGGTATTGTCTTGAACTATATGTGTCAAAAGCCCACCCGTTATTGATATAAAGAACATGCATTGTGAAATTTTTTCCGTCGTCATCTTTATCGTTTTTTTCAGAAGGAAATTTCTTTACTGCAACAAATTCAATACAACCTTTTTTTAAAGCTTTAAGCATTTCGAAGCAGATTGAATAACAATACCCACGGCACTGTTGAGTTGATATGAAATCATATAGTTTATCATTGTTACACTTAATGATTTCAAAGTCTTTCTTTGACAGTGCCTTGCCTTTTGTAGTACATACCCCAAAATACACTTTTTGAGCTATGAGATGTGAGCAGATAAGCATAGATTCACCAAATAACTTTAGTGATAAAAAGAAACCTATGTAATAAATCGACAAACATACATAAACTGCAATTTGTGTACTTAAGGAAAATTCTACATCTTCACATAAATCAATTATAAGCACTGGAATGCACGGAAATATGAATATGACCGCCCAAAACAGAAAACAAAAAAATTGAATTATGTGTTGCCGTGAGACAAGTTGTAGGAGCATATCCTGTGTTTCAAGGTTTACCCCCTTGTAAATAGTTTTCCGCATAATAAACTTAATCATTTTTTACCAACCTTTCTGTATTAGATTTTTGAGATTACATAATATTATTATACTATACATTCTGTATTTTTTCAACATAAAATCCCAGTTTCTGCCATATATCAAGTGTTTGAAGTTGATTTTAAAAATTTAAATCTTATCTACAAAATTCTTTTTCTAAAAATTCTGCTTATTGTTCCGTTAGTTTGTTATTTACTACATCTAATCTTAATAAAGCCTTTATATTTTCCCATTTCATACATTTACCATATCCTTTTGCTGTAAATTCTACATATTTTATAATTTTTCCATAAAAAATGTACAGTAATATGTACAGTAACGCGGATACTTTTTTAATACATCTATATACATTTATAAAATTGTATTTTTCAAAAAAATGTTAATATTAAAAGTTTTTAGGCATAATAAAAAGTAGGTACATGTACCTACTTTTTAAAATCATTGGTGCAGATGGCCGGAATCGAACCGGCACGGGAGTTTAAGTCCCGCAGGAT
>CADBQS010000083.1 GCA_902796915.1 uncultured Ruminococcus sp. | reverse complement strand
TTTCAGTTTAGCACACTAGGCTGTTTTTTCACCGGTTAACCTTTTTAGAACCTCGCGACTATCGCGTGGTTTTCTATATACAAAAATTACATTATCTTAAAATAGATAATGTAATAAAAAGCGATTATATTGCCTTATCTAACCATTGTACAAACTTTTTTCCTGCCCTAGATCCTACTATAGCTCCACCAAAAACACCAACTCCTGAACCTAAACCCATACCAACTTTTCCTCCCCAATTATTACCTATATTAAATCCCTTTGCTGCACCACTTGTTCCATTTAATATAAATCCTGTCAACCCAGCTGTTGATGGACCAACAACCTTACCTACTGCTGCACCTGCTGGCATTCCTATGCAATATCCTGCGACTGCTCCTAAACAGCTTCCTACTAATTGACCCGCAGTTTCCACTACTTCTGACGCTGCACCTACCACTTCTTTTAAATCATCTTCTGTTATTTGTATTTTTCTCTCTTCTGGTTTACTTTTCTTTACTGCTAGTTGCACTTTCTGGGCAATCTTCTCTATCAATTTACCTACTACTACTAATTCTTCTTCTGTAATATCTACGCCCTTGTCAACAAACAATTGTTTTGCTTCTTTCATCGTTTCCTTATTCACTAACTTCTCAATAAAATCTTGCTCTTTCATTAATTCCATAATTTTTTGATTTAACATCTTTATTCTCTCCTTTTATTGATGTAATTTACGTCATTATTATAACATTTTCTAATCTATTTGTCAATAAATATAAAAAAACAATTAAATTTATTGTTTTTAGTAACAAACGCCATGAATTAAACTCTCTGCACAACGTATACCATCAACAGCTGCAGAAACTATTCCTCCAGCATATCCAGCTCCTTCTCCGCAAGGATATAAACCTTTAAATGAAATCGACTCACAATTTTTGTCTCTTAATATTCTCACTGGTGATGAACTTCTCGTTTCTGGTCCCGTTAAAACTGCATCAGGGTAAGAAAACCCCTCTAATTTATTATTCATTTCTATTATTCCATGTTTAAGTGAATCAATAATGTAATTAGGAAATAAATCAGAAAAATTACAAAATTTATACCCGGGCCTATAGCTAGGAACTATATCTCCTAATTTCTTTGTTATCTTATCTTCTAAAAAATCTTCTACTCTTTGAACAGGTGCATAATAGCATCTACCAGATATTTTAAATGCTCTTCTTTCATACATTCTTTGAAATTCTACTCCCGCTAACGGATGATTACTTCCAAAATCTGCTGGACTAATCCCAACTAAAATTGCACTATTAGCGTTAATTTTATTTCTTGCAAATTCACTCATACCATTTGTAACTATACTTTCTTTTTCCGAAGACGAGGCTACAACCTCTCCTCCTGGACACATGCAAAATGTATATACACTTCTTCCATTGTTCAAATGTACGGCTAATTTATAATCTGCCGCACCTAGATTTGGATGATTATAAAATTTTCCGTACTGTGATTTATTCATCATTTCTTGTAGATGTTCTATTCTTACTCCAATGGAAAAATTTTTAGGTTCCATTTCAATATTTTGATTATACAGCATTTCAAAAGTATCTCTCGCACTGTGTCCAATAGCTAAAATAACATTATCTGTTATTATTTCTATATCTTCTTTTTCTTTACTTATCATCACTCCTTTTATATTTTCATTTTCTATAATAAGCTTTTTTAAAGTTGCATTAAATAATATTTCTCCGCCAAGGGATATGATTTCTTTACGAATATTTTTTATTACGTCTTTCAATTTATCTGTACCAATATGAGGTTTAGAGGAATATAGTATTTCTTCTGGTGCACCTGCTCTTACAAATTCTTCTAATACATTTCTTACTCTAGAGTCCTTTGTTCCAGTGTTTAATTTACCATCAGAAAATGTACCTGCTCCACCTTCTCCAAATTGTACATTAGAATTTTCATCTAGCTCACCAAAATTCCAAAATTTATTTACATCATTAGTGCGGTTATCTATATCTTTACCTCTCTCTACAATGATTGGATTTTGTCCAGATCTTGCCAAAGTTAAAGCTGCAAAAATACCTGCTGGTCCGAATCCTATAACAACCGGCCTTTTATCTAATTTTATATGTTTTATATTATTCATTATTTTAGGTAAAATACGTTCTACCTTAACTTTGCTATTATTAATTATTTTATTTTCATCGTCTACTTCTATATCAATACAGTATATAAAATGAACATTATTTTTCTTTCTAGCATCAATCGATTTTTTAAATAATTTCGCTTTTTTTATCCTCTCTTTTGATACTCTTAAATAATCTGAAGCTATTAATTTCAAATCGCAGTCGTTTTTATCCAAACTTACCGGTATATTATATATCCTCAACATCTTTCATACTTCCCATTTTTATTATCTTTTTTGCAGCAGATTTTCCAGCAATTATTCCGCTTCCCCATGCCCAATGAAGATTATATCCACCACAAATACCATCAACATCCAACACTTCTCCTGCAATATATAACCCATTCGTTATTCTCGATTCAAAGGTATTTACGTCCACTTCTTCTATCGGCACTCCGCCCGCAGTTACTTGAGCGCTTTTCCAATCCATCACTCCTGATGGAACAAATGAAAAATTTTTTATCATCATAACAATTAAATCTATCTCTTTTAGACTTAACTTACTACATTCTTTTGACTGAGAAATATTTAATCTTTTTAAAATAGCTTGTCCTATATTTTTATTCAAAAATCCCCAAAGAAAATTTTCTATCGTTGTATTCTTTAGCAAATTTATTTTTTTTATTATAAATTTTTTTAGAGATACAATCTCAAATTCAGGTAATAAATCTAATTTTATAATAACATTATTTATTTTTTGATTATATATTTTACCTGTAAATATAAACTCAGATACCAATCTTGATAGTTGAAATACACAAATTCCAGATAATCCCTTTTCTAAGAATTGTACTTCCCCATATTCCTCTTTTATTACTTTCCCATCAGCAAAAAGTTTAACATTACTTTTCCATCTTACTCCCTTTAATAATTTTAATGTTTTATCATCACATTTTATTGGTACTAACGCAGGAAATACCTCATTTATACTATGCCCAAATTCTCTCAAATAACTGTATCCATCACCATTATATCCTTTAAATGGTGATGCATATCCTCCAGTACATATAATTACACATTTACTACGAACAGTAAAATTATCACAATTTATTATAAACCAATTTCTGTCCTTTTTTATTCTATTTATGTTAATTTCACATCTTATATCTATTTTTAATCTATTTATCTCATTCTCTAACAATTCTTTTACTGACAATGCTTGATAATTAGCTGGATATAATCTTCCTTTATCATCACTTTTTATTTCTATACCAATAGAATAAAAAAATTTTTTTAAATAATTATTATTAAAAACACACAAAAACTTATCTATCAAATTATTATTAGAGCTATAATAGAAAATACTTTCTAATTTATTATTCGATATGTTACATTTTCCATTGCCTGTCACTAAAATCTTTTTACCTATTTTACTGTTTTTTTCTAATAATAATATTTTATAATTTTTATTATTAAAACATCTTGCAGCAGATATAGATGCTACCATACCTGCTGCTCCCGCTCCAATTATTAATATATCTGTATGTAAATTTTCCACTTTAAATATATCCACCATTCCAGAAAATAATTAAAATATTTTATATATCTAAACTATCTCACCTTTACAATATTCATTCTCTTGACTTAATATCCTCGTATCCAATATTTTACCTTTTATATTTTCTTCACTATAAGTTTTTATCAATATGTAATTATTAGTGTATCCTTCATATACATTATTGCCTATACATCTTTCATATAGAACTTGATAAATCCTATTAATATTCTCTGAAATTATTTTTTTCGATATCTCATTAGTAATTTCTATCATTTTCTTTGCTCTTTGTTTTTTCACACTATTATCAACTTGATTATTAAATTTAGCTGCCCTTGTTCCTGGTCTTACAGAATATGGAAAAACATGAACCTTCAAAAATCTAACTTTAGACACAAAATCAACAGATTCGTTAAAATCTTCCTCTGTTTCTCCAGGGAAACCCACCATTACGTCAGTAGTTATCATTGCATCCTTAAAGCTTTTCCGTATCATTTCAGTAATCTTAAAATATTCTTCACTACTATAATGGCGATTCATATCTTTAAGAGTTTTATTACATCCACTTTGTAATGATAAGTGAAACTGAGGACAAAACTTTTTTTGATTAGATAACCTTCTTATAACATCTAAATTTATAAGTTCTGGTTCAAGAGAACCAAGCCTTACACGTTCTATTCCATCTATATTACATACAGCTTCCACTGCATCACATAAATTTTTTCCTATATCAGACCCATAACAAGATAAATTTATCCCTACTAATACAATTTCCTTATATCCATTATTAGATAACTTTTTTGCTTCATCAATAATATCCTCTATTTTTCTCGAACGTACCCTACCTCTTGAATATGGTATAATACAATAACTACAAAATCTATTACATCCATCTTCTATTTTCATAAAAGCTCTTGTGTGACCCTGGAACTTATTAACTGACAGATTTTCAAATTTACTATTATTATCATAATTTTTTATATCAATTAATTTATTTTTATTTTTTATAAAATTCGATATCATTTTAGAAATTTTATTCTTATTAGAATTTCCTATAACAATATCTACATCATTAAAATAATCAAATCTTTGCGGAAACGCCTGAGGAATACATCCGGCTAAAACCACTATGCAATTTTTATTATTCCTTTTTACTTTATTTATTAATTGCCTTATTTTTCTATCACTTTCCGCTGTAACTGTACAAGAATTAATAATTACTATGTCTGAATCAGTAAAGCTCTCAGATAACTCATAACCCGATTCAAGCATCATCTGATTCATGGATTCAGATTCATAATAATTTACCTTACAACCAAATGTTACTATATTAAACTTCATTATTACACCTTATATGCTATTATGGTGCGGGTGACAGGACTTGAACCTGCACGGTGTTGCCACTAGAACCTAAATCTAGCGCGTCTGCCAATTCCGCCACACCCGCATA
>CADBQS010000082.1 GCA_902796915.1 uncultured Ruminococcus sp. | reverse complement strand
AGCAACTTATAAATAGGTTATATAAGTTTATAAGGAGGAAAATTAAATGAACTTAGAAGAATATATACGTCAATCATATTTGCGCCCGAATAAGCAGGTGTTAGAATCGCTTGGCGCGAGTGAAGAATTAATTGGTTATCTTCGTTCTACTCCATGGAATACAAACATACAAGTGGTAGATTCTATTAAAGAAGATGGCGGAGGCGGAGGCGGAACTTTACACACAATGACTTTGGTTCCAACGGAATTTACAGTTGGTGGTTATACTCAAACTATATTAGCTTATAAAATAAGCGATCAAGAAATATCTGACTTTTTAAATCCTCCAAGTGGAAAAGCTCCTATCGGAACCTTTGAATTTTCTATTCCTTTTGAAGGACAAACAGTTGAGGGAAGTTCAGATTTTTATATTGGTCGTAGTAGAAATAGTGATAATGATTTGCTTATATTAATGAACTCTCAAGAGTTCCCAATATATGTAACCAAAAGGAATATAAATAATGAAGATTATCTTGTTATTCAAGAAATAGACGATGGATCTATTACAATTAGTTATGAGGTTATGGACGGATATAAAATTAAAATTGATACTTTCGATTATCAATATACTATATTTTTAGTTAAACAGGGAGATTCTTTTACTATTCCAGAGGGTTATCCACCACTTACTGATGGAACAAATACTTATAATTCTGGTGATACAATTACGCCAACTTCAGATATAGATTTAATAGTACCAGTGTGTACAGTTACATTTGATGCAAATGGAGGTTCTAATCCACATACTCCAGTAAATGTACTATGTGGAGGAGAGCTTGAATATTCAAATTATGAATCTGGAATGAACGCTCCAGAGGGTGGATTCGAGTTTCGGTATTGGACGACAGAAAGAGATAATGATAATACAAAAGTTTTTCAACAAAATCCAGAAACAGGGGATCGTAATCCCTTAGTAATAAATTCAGATATAACACTTTACGCGCGTTGGATAGAAGTACATTAATAACAAATTTGGAGGACAAGTAAATGAATTTAAAAGATTATATAAAACAATCTTATTTGCGACCTAATAAGCAGGTCCTTCAATCTTTAGGCGCTGATGAAAAATTAATTAAATATTTGTTAAAAACGCCATGGAATACAAATTTAAGTATAATTGATAGCATTAGCGAATCTAGTGAAGATACGGGGAAAATTTGGTATACAGGTAGTAGCGCTCCCATAGAAAGCGAGGGAATGTACATATTACAATGCGGACTTGAAGAAACAGAAGATGCAGATACGGCGTATCTTTTAAGACATCCCGATGATTGTAACGTATTTTTAGATGAGGTCGAGTTAATATATATTAATACTACAGAATCGGGTTGTACGTGGTATGATAATGAAACAAATCCTAGTGTAGGATTTGTGTCTTTTAAGAGTGAAAACTTTCCAGTAGGAGTAGTGCAAAAAGTTTGTGATGGCCCAGAAGAAGTCACTTGTAATATAAGTGTAGCTAAAAAATCTAACTTACCAACTCCATGGATATTTGACATAGAAATAAGTGGCGGTGGAATTGGTTTTGAAGGAGAAGTTCCAACTGACACAAATGGTAATTTTATTACTGGGCGTTTTAATATTATTGATATTTATAATTTGGAAAGAGTAGGAGAGGCTGATAAAGAAAAGAGCGGTATTTCTATTTATAATAATAATGAAATATGGGTAAATAAATCTAAAACAGAAATTTATGAAAGAAGTAAAACAGTATATCTTCATATAATTGTTTAATAACTTTTAATATATTAAGGAGGATAACGAATGAATAAACAAGATATAGTTAATTATGTATTAGAAACACCATATAATACTAACAAAATGGTGTTAGAGTCAATGTTGGAGAGTTTAGATGGTGGTGGTAGTGGTGATAATGAAACATTGTTATGGGAAAATTCATCAAAATCAACAAGTCGCTCTTCTTTTGATACGGATGTGCCTTTAGAAACTATTTCAAGTTATACGAAGCTAAAAATTATTTATCATCAGGTATATACTAACGAAACTGTTGAAAGCGTTTGGAATGTTGATGATTTTTTAAATAAAAAATTAGATGGTACGGCTTGTAATTTGTTTTACATAACTTTATGTGAACGCATCGCAAGTACTAATACAACGTATATACGCCGCGCATACATTAACGCTAACACAAAAACGTTATGGTTTTCTACTGCTGAAAAAGTTGGTGCGAGTTCATCACCTAGTACAAGTGATTATTCATTACCTTATTATATTTATGGAATTAAATAAATTAAAGACGAGTTATTGAACTCGTCTTTTTTCTTCTCTATTCCCAATTAACTATATCTTTCTTCTTCTTTTTCTTTGGAGGTGTTTTTGCCCAAATTAAGAAGTCTTTTGCTCTCGTTGCCGCCACGTAACACAGCCTTGCTTCATTATCATTATAAGCTCTTATATTATATGAAAGCACATATTTATTCTCCATGCCCTTCGCGCTATGTGCAGTCAGCACCTTAATAGTATTCTCATTTAACTTTTTATTAATCT
>CADBQS010000081.1 GCA_902796915.1 uncultured Ruminococcus sp. | reverse complement strand
CTTCTGTTAGTATATTGTCCATTATTTTGTCAAATCCAATGTTATAATCGTTAAGAGATTCTTGAATTGAGTTGACATATACAATTACAGCTTCTGCAAAGTCATCTTCAGTATAGTCTTCTTTTTTTACATCAGTTAATTCTTTATCGACTAATATTTGATTTGGGATATTCATTGTAGTACACATGGTATTTGTATATGCTGCTAGCATTTTTAATTGTTCTAAAACAATATTCTGCTTTTCTTTAAGAGATAAATTTTTAAAGTATTCGATATATTCACTGAATGTCTCTTCTTGCTCCATGCTTATCTCCTTTTAAACATAGCATCTAATTCTCTTGCTAATTTTTCATCTTCTTCTTTAGTTACAACTGATTTGTACCAAGCTCTTTCAAATTTTTTATATTTTCCTGTTAATTTGGCCATAGCTTGTTTGGTTTTACTCATTTTATAGAATCTATCACGAGCCTTATATCTAGCTGCTAACGATTTTTGATGAGTGGATTTAATAACGCCATTTTCCATGTAAGTATATTCTTGATTTCTTGTGTTTGAGCCAGCTCCATATGATGGTTCATCAGTATATTGATGTAGTGATATTTTTCTTCTTATAGATTCTATTTCACTATCTATTTGATTAATTCTATCATCCTTAGGACTTTTTGTATAAACATCTAATCCCTTAGGAGAATACGTTGCTCTGTTATCACTTGGTCCGTATACTAAACTGTTCCTTTCTGATTGTAATTGTGTAAGTCTTTGTTCTAATTGTCTTTTTGTAGCCATTTGTTACCTCCTATTATACTTATAACACGCTTTTATCTATTTTACAAAAAAAATAATGAAATGAGTGTAAATTATGTAAAGAAAAAGAAAGAAGTTTCATCTTTCCCACAATTATCTTATAATAATTGACCAAACTGTCAATTATTTTTTTTATATTTGAATACCCATGGCATTCCAAGTGACATTCTTGCTTGAGTATTTTCAATATTAATGCCTTTTTCGTTACATAGTTTTAAAGTTTCATCCGTTAATTCAAACATTTTTTTTCCTTCAATATTATAATTCTTGAAATAATCTCCAAAAGTGAATTCGCTTCCGTTAGGTAACAATACTATTTTTTCAACAACCTCTTCTGCCATTTTCTTAAGTTCTTCGTTCATAATATATATATTCTCCTTTAACCGTATATTATATCATATTATTATATTATATAACTATACTTTTTCTTTTTTATTATTTAGTTTTATACTCTAATTCCTCATTATCATATTCGGGTAAATCAAATGCAGATTCATTGTTTAATTTATTATCAGAAGTATTTTGGAAAGAAGAAGTTCTTTCAATTCTCTTTTTTGTTTTAAGAATTGCTTTTCTATATCCATCTTGTAGTTGTTTTATCGTTCTTTCTGATAGAGTATTCTCGAATGATTTATTTATTTTTACTAATTGAGTTTCTGCATCATAGCATCCAAATATAAATCTTGGATCTAGATAATAGATTATTCTTTCATTTTCCACTTCTTCATCCATGAATGCACCATACATTTCTCCATCCAAATCAGAACTTTCACCAAGTGAGTTTATATATTCTGTTGGAATTCTGGCAATTATAATCTTTTTTGAATCCAAATGTTGCCAGTTATTTAGTTGACTCCTTAATCCTTCTATTGTAGGTTTAGGTAATCCTAATCTTTCGTTGTTTTTAATTATTTCTGGTGTAGGAGTACTTAGAATTGTAGAAGTATAGTATAAAGAATTATCTTTAGTCCTTAATCCTTTTTGAAAAATAGAGTCGACTACGTTATCAGAATTTCCGCTACGTCCTATTCCATGACCTATCCATATATAACCTGGTTCTGATAAAACTGATTTCAACTCTTCTATTGTGGTGGTAGTGGGCTTCTTATCTAGTTCACGTAGTTTATCAAAATGCATTTGTTTAATTTGTTCTAATCTATTAACGTATTTATTTTCATTTTCATCAAATATCCAAATAGCTGTTAAATCACTGATAGGTATAGCACCTATTTGTTCATCTTGTACTTTTTGAATAGATGCCTCTATTACAGGTCGTTTATCGTTATAATATAAATTACTATTACCTTGAGACCAATAAATAATATTTCCGACTCTATCAGCTCTATTTCCGTATCCTTTTGGTCTAACGTGTCCACAGTCTATAATGTCTTGTATTTGATTCATTCTTGTAACCCTATATACTGAAGTATTCGTCGTATGTAAAGAAATTGGGTCATTTTTTCCTGGCCCAAATCCTGGACCAACACTATTCTTTGCAGTTTTTATTAAGTCTCTTTCCACGTTATTTTTCCCCCTTGGTATTAATACTCATTGGACTACTAATATTACCGGTAGTATCCTTTATCCATATATAGTATTTTTTATATTGATAGATTGAAATGGAAGCACTATTGTTTTTTATCGTTTTCCAGCAGATATTTCCACTATCTGGTGTACTTTTTGTCGATTTAACACAATATTCTAAGGTATCGCCAGAAGTTGTTATATCAAGTACTCCATTTTCAATATTAATTCCTTCTATTTTGGCACTCATCTCATCTCCTACTTTGACATAGTAGGAATTACTTTCTCTATTTTTTGGTAATAAATTTGCAACTGCAACTACTGTAAATACGGAAATAACTAAAATGCCGGCCATGATAATAAAAGTTGTAGCATTGTTATTTTTCATCTTTAACCTCCCTGTAATCTTTAAATAGTTTAACATATAATGGTTTTAGTAGTTCTCCTAATATAAATGTAATTAAACATATACTAAGGACTATCAAAACATTATTTAGTCCAATATTGCTTACTATAAAAAATTTAGATAAACCTGTAGTTAATACTAGTATCTGCATAATCAATAATCCACCTAACCCGAGAGTTAGTCTCTTATTTTCAAATATTTTTTTATTTAATATTGATTTCTTTAAGTTTCTACATGATAGTGAAAATAGTAATTCATTTGCTACTAAATAGACAAACATGAGTGAACCCGCAACACTAGCATCTTTAGTTTTAGCAAAATAGATAAATAGAATTATCATAATAATAGATTTAAATATCGCACTTATAACAATTTTTGATGTTAAGAATGGTGTAAAGAAAGTAGTATTCGATCTATTAGCGGGTGTATTTTCCATTACATCACTCTCGGATTTTTCAAATGCTAGCATTATTGCCGGAATTGAATCTGTAACTAAGTTAATCCACAATAGTTGCAACGTAGTAAACATTTCCATGTTTAGTAGCATTGATACAAATACGAGTATTACTTCGACTATATTACCTGCAAGTAAATAAAGAATGACTTTTTTGATATTAGCGGTAATTCTTCTTCCTTCTTCTACTCCGTCAACAATTGTAGAAAAACTATCATCTACTAGAATACAGTCTGCAACTTTCTTGACTACCTCAGTACCTGTTATACCCATACCAATTCCAATGTCAGCTTTTTGTATAGCTGGTGCATCATTGACGCCGTCTCCTGTCATTGCAACGACAAATCCTTGCGATTGAAGAGCTTCAACTATGCGTAGCTTAGTATTTGGACTGATTCTTGCATATACTTGATATCTTTTAACTGCTTCCAATAATTCATCATCTGTCATTTTATCGACATATTTGCCTTCAATTGCTTTATCGTCAGTATCAATAATATTAACAGATTTAGCAATTGCAATTGCAGTATTAATACTATCTCCTGTTATCATAATCGGTTTTAATCCAGCTTTATGACAAATAGCTATAGCGTTTGGTACACTATCTCTTGGTGGATCCATCATACCGATTAGTCCTAAAAATGTCATTTCTTTTTCAGGATTATCTGTATCGCTATCTTTGTAAGCAAATGCCAATAATCTTAATGATTTTAAAGATAGTTCTTTTTCTATTTCGAATATCTTATTTCTATATTCGGCATTCATTATATATTTTTCATTATTTACAATATAATGAGTACAATTATTTATAACTGAATCCAATGAACCTTTTGTAAATGAATATACTTTATCGTCAATTTTATTTACTGTGCTCATCATTTTTCTATCAGAGTCGAATGGATATTCCTTTAATCTTTCATTTGTGTTAACTACGCCATTATTTATTCTTTCTAAATATTTATAAATAGATACTTCTGTTTCATCGCCCATATATACATCTTTATTTCTGGTAACATTTTGACAATTTGCTGCGGAGAGAAGTAACATGTTCGCATTAGGTAAGATATCTTCGTCAGTATATAATTGGTCGTTTACATAAATTGATTTTACTAGCATTTTATTTTGTGTAATGGTTCCTGTCTTGTCTGAACATATGATATCAGTAGAGCCTAATGTTTCTACAGAAGCCATCTTTCTTATTATAACATTTCTCTTAGCCATGGCAGTCATACCGAGTGATAAAATAATCGTTATAATTGATGACATTCCCTCTGGTATTGCGGCAACGGCAAGTGATATGGAAAGCATTAATATATCAAAGAAATCATTTTTAAGAAGTAACCCTATAACCATCATTACTATGATAATTCCTAATATGATATATGTAAGAATTTTACTTATTTGGTTTACTTTTTTTTGAAGCGGTGTAATGTCGCTTTTTTTATCAATTAAACTCGTTGCAATATGGCCAAGTTCTGTATTCATACCAGTTGCTGTTACAACGGCGAAGGCATGTCCATTAGTTACATTACAACCTGCAAAAACCATATTTTTTCTTTCATATAGTTCCTTTTCTTCTTTTATGTCTGCATTGTCTTTCTTTATAGATTTAGATTCACCAGTTAAAGTAGATTCGTTAATCTCTAATCCTTCCGAATTGATTATTCTAGCATCCGCTGCTACATAATCACCTGCTTCCAATTCAAGAATATCTCCTACTACGACATTTCTTACGTCAATCGATTTTTTTTGTCCACTTCTAATAACATAGTTATTGGTTACAAACATTTTATTTAATTCCTGTATTGCAACGTCAGCCTTTTTTTCTTGTATAAAACTCAATATAGCATTGATTACGACAATGACAATTATTACAATTGAATCGACATATGATTCATTTCTTATATAAGATATGACAGCTGAAAATATAGATGCAAAAATTAGAAGAATAATCATAAAATCATTAAATTGACTTAGTAATAGTGAAATATTCGATTTTCTTTTGGCTTCCTTTAACTTGTTTTCTCCATCTCTAAGCAATCTTTTTTCTGCTTCGATGTCGCTTAATCCTTGTTCGCTTGTTTCTAATCTTTTGTATAATTCCATAACTGTTTCGTTATAAACATTTAATTTTTTTTCTTCCTTCATAAAATACTCCTTTTAATTCTTAAATGAAAAGTATGACGCTATAAACAATAATATTACAAACAATAATATTATAAATGCTATAGTTGTGCCTATATTTACTAAAACATAATACGTATTACTTTTCATTACATATCCACAATTTCGACAATGTTTATCATTATCCTTATTGATTCCATTGCAATTAATACATCTCTTCATTATCCACCTACAATCTAGATTTAATTATATCGACTATATCTATACTTGCTTTTTTTGCTTTATTACCATGCAAATAGTAGTCGTGTATAGCCTCTGCAATAGTTTCATCTGCAATTAAGTCGCCATTATTATCTTTAACTGCAGCATACTCTGAAATAGTTAATGCAAATGAGTCAATATCTAAATCTGTATTATTGCTGACATTATAACTTTTTAATGCTTGTTTTACTATAGATAATGAATACTCTCCACTATCGAAAATAGTTATAATTTCATTAATCTTATTTTCATTTTCTTCAGTAACTAAGATTACATTTTCCAATCCATTAGATTTTAAAAATGTCACAAATGAAATATAGTGCCCTAATTCGTGGGCAATAGTAGATTCCCATGTTGCATCTTTAACATACCAATTATCTCCAACAACTTTTTGAACTGGTTCACTTATAATATTTTCATTTAAGAAGTAATAACTATTGAGTACTATTTGAGTTTTGTTAACCTTGTTATATGAGTTTATTTTTTCATTAGGATTAACAAATTGATATATAGGTTGGAATCTTGCAATATACTCTTTATTTGTCTTAGCATTTGTGATAGATATATTTGTAAGTGCCCCTTTCATTTTTGGGAATATGTTGAACATTTTGTCTATAACTTCTCTAATCTTAATTGCTTCTCTATTTGGAACATCGCATAGACTAACACTAGGAATAGAATACGATTTTTCTAATTCACTTTCAATTGTAAAATTATCAAGAGCATAAGTACATTTCCAGCTTTGATTATTTAAATCCTTTGTAATAAATTCTTTAGCTTCATTTATATTGGATATATTCACTTTATTATATATTTTTTCGGTATCGATAAATGCTACATTATAACCATATACATAACTATTAATTTGTCTCTTTAAATAATAAAATGGCTTAAATAAATCATTACCCCTAAATATACACATTATACCAAATGTTATAAAAGCAATACTAGCTGTTCCTACCATTAGTATAAGATTTCCGTCTTTTTTAGCAGCTTTACCATTTGTAATTATATTAATATTTTCTTTATTATTTAAAAATTTATATCCTTTAGGAGTCCAATGACCACATTTATAGCAAAAGTTGTCATCTTCTTCAATATCTTTGACATCGCAATTTTGGTTCAAACACTTCATAATATTCACCATATCTTACTATAACATCATAATTATACAATATGTTTTGTAAAAAATAAATATTTGTTAGAAAATCCTAATAATTTTTATTATTTTTTTAAATACTATGGTATAAT
>CADBQS010000080.1 GCA_902796915.1 uncultured Ruminococcus sp. | reverse complement strand
TTTTTGATTTTTTCCCATTATTTTATTCTCCTTTTTTATCTTTCATTTGTTCGACTTTTCGTGTCCATTCTTTTATCTTAACACCAGAAACTAGACGGCCGATTATTGAATTTGAAAAATTATTGGAAAAGTGGGGGGCTGCTATAGAAATAATAACCGAATACGAAAAAAAGATTAAAGAGTTAAAACGTGAAGTTACTGAAACTAAAAAAGAGATTGATACTAAAATTAAACAAAATAAATCATTAAATTGGCAAAAAAAGTTTGATGAATTTTGCAAGCAAAATAAAATTAAGAAAAATTTTTTTGGTGGATTTAGTATGTAACAAAATAACCTTACTATTTTTATAGTAAGGTTTATTTTGTGTTTTTTACTTTATCTAATGCATACTTTTCAAGTCTTGAAACTTGTGCTTGACTAATTCCAATTTCGTTTGCAACTTCTATTTGAGTCTTTCCCTTAAAAAATCGGAGTGCCAGAATCTTTTTTTCCCTATCGCTCAAATTATTTATAGATTGCTTTAAAGCAATTTCATCAAGCCAGTTTTTATCATCATTATTGTCACCTACTTGGTCCATTACGTAAACAGTGTCATTGCTGTCGGAGAAAACAGGTTCATAAAGTGATACAGGCTCAACAATAGACTCCAACGCTAATACTACAGTTTCCTTACTTACTTCCATTTCATTAGCGATTTCTTCAATAGTAGGATCTTTATCGTTTTCATTAGTCATTCTTTCTTTAGTCTGCATGGCTTTATATGCAATATCGCGCATAGATCGGCTTACTCTTATAGAATTATTATCACGAAGATATCTTCTTATTTCACCTATAATCATAGGTACAGCATAGGTTGAGAATCTTACATTTTGGGATATATCAAAATTATCAATAGATTTAATTAATCCAATACACCCAACTTGAAATAAATCATCTAAGCTTTCCCCACGGTTAGAAAATCTTTGTATAACACTAAGAACCAATCGGAGATTACCGTTGATGAGTTGTTCTCTTGCACTTTGATTACCTTCCTTAACTAATTTAAGTAACCTAACCTTTTCTTTTTCAGGTAATACTTTAAGCTTAGCGGTGTTAACTCCACAAATCTCTACTTTATTATATTGCACTCCAATTACCTCACTTATATGTTGATAAGATAATTATGGACACAATTTAATAATAAAATTCATGATTAATAAAATAATAGTGATCTAAAATTTGTTTTTACAAGCTAATTTAAACAATTAAATATGATTTAGCTTAGTTAGCCGTTACTTTCGTTGTGCCAGGGTTTAATATTGTTATCATTCCCCCATATACACAATTTAACATACAAGTATTGTCTAAAATTCCCATACCTTTTATTTTGCAACTCATTGTTCCAGGTTTCCATGGCCCTGCAAATGGAGGAGGAACACATGGTTGTGGTGCTCCCATCGCTGCAGAAACTGCTGGATTTGATGGAGTTATACACATAACTCCAGCGGGAATAATATTAGTTCCGAAGATATTATCTTTAATAGTCAAAGCTGGTTTATTTTCTATCATTACTGTAGTGGCACCAGGTAGTAAACTGAATTATGTACCTGGCGTACCAAAAGAACACATTGCTGTCCCACCAGCGACAACTGGTAAACCCATTTTTCATACCTCCTATAATTAACATGATTATTTTTTGAATAAAAATATGTCTTTAGTAATTAAAAATTATACCATAATATAAATTTATTATCAAATATATTTGATACAAAATTTATGAATATAAGATGTAATTTTATTTATTTTTTACATTGATTTTATATGGCGCATGTGGTATAATTTACACATTCCTCAGTAGATTTAATGTTATTTTATGGAAGTGGTTGTTATGGTAAGAAAATTTATTTATATGTTATTACTTTTATTTATTTTGATTCAATTGCCATGTGATATCTGGGCTATAAGTATGGAAAGTAGTGGTAAGTTGATTAATGTGCCGTATATAAATCAAAATAATATAGCTAGTGGCTGCGAAGCTGTAAGTGCAACAATGCTTCTCAGATATCATGGTTATAATTTATCTGAAAAT
>CADBQS010000079.1 GCA_902796915.1 uncultured Ruminococcus sp. | reverse complement strand
TTTATTTATGAAAAAAAAGGTTTTACTTGGAATGAGTGGCGGTGTAGATAGTTCTGTTGCCGCCATTTTACTTCTTGATATGGGTTACGATGTTACGGGTGTTACGATGAAACTTCGTCCGGATAAATATATGTCTAATAGCGAAACAGGAGGTTGCTGTTCTATTGATGACATTTCAGATGCAAGAAGAGTAGCTTATAAATTGGGAATAGAACACATTGTTATGAATTTCACAGATGTGTTTTCAGAAAAAGTTATTGATTATTTCGTATCAGAATATGTTAATGGTCGGACTCCTAATCCCTGTGTAGCGTGTAATCAATATATTAAATTCGATGCTTTACTTAATCGTGCCATCACACTCGGATTTGACTACATTGCTACAGGTCATTATGCAAATGTTGTATATGATAATAATCTATCAAGGTGGCTACTAAAAAAATCAAAAAGCGCTAAAGACCAAAGTTACTTTTTATATGGCATGACTCAAGAGCAACTTTCACATACGTTATTTCCTTTATCCGATTATGAAAAACCGCAAATACGAAAAATTGCTGATGAGTATGGCTTAAACGTAGCCTCAAAGCCAGATAGCCAAGAAATTTGCTTTGTTGAAAATAATAATCATGCTAATTTTATAGAAAAGTATACAGGTAAAAAATCAATACCTGGAAATTTTATTGACGTAAATGGTAACGTTTTAGGTAAACATAACGGTATCGTTAATTATACTATTGGGCAAAGACGCGGGCTTGGTATTGCTATGGGCAAGCACATGTATGTTACGAAAATTGATGCTGGAAATAATACAATAACCTTAGGCGAAAACGGCATGCAATATTCTTCACAATTAACTGCAAGAAATCTTAATTTTATTCCCTTCGATACCTTAAAATCTCCTTTAACTGTTACTGCTAAAATTCGTTATCGTTCTCAACCTGTTGTTGCGGATTTAACACCTATCGATAATAATCGTATTTGTGTTAATTTTAAAGAGCCTCAGAAATCTATCACACCAGGTCAGTACATTGTGTTTTATGATGGTGATGTAGTTGTAGGCGGAGGTATAATTGAATAGATAAATACTAAAAGTATCTCTAAAAATCTAGAGATACTTTGTTTTATAATCTTATTCCTAATCTTTCAACATTTTCTTTGTAAAAAGTTGAAAACTGGTCGCTATCTAACGACTCCCTTATTTTTTCCATTAGAGTATTATAAAAGTATAAGTTATGAATTACGCTTAATCTCATTGCAAGCATTTCTCCACTCTTGAAAAGATGCCTTATATATGCTCTTGTATGATTTTTACATGTTGGACAATCACAATTTTCGTCAATAGGTCTATCGTCAAGTTCGTACTTCGCATTCATTATATTTATAATTCCATTCCATGTGAATATGTGTCCGTGACGTGCATTCCTACTCGGCATTACGCAATCAAATAAATCAACGCCTCTTTTTACTGCTTCTAATATATTTATTGGCGTCCCTACTCCCATCAAGTATCTCGGCTTATCTTCTGGCATATATGGTATTACATCTTCTATTACTTTATACATTTCCTCTGCTGTCTCTCCAACGGCTAAACCTCCTATTGCATACCCATCGAGATTAAGTTCTCTTATTTTTTTCATGTGTTCTATTCTTAAATCTTTATAAGTACTGCCTTGATTTATACCGAAAAGCATTTGTTCCCTATTTATTGTAGATTCCAGGCTATTTAGCTTGTCCATCTCCGCTTTGCATCTTTTTAGCCACCTATAAGTTCTTTCACATGAATCTTTTGTATATTTGTATTCAGCAGGATTTTTTATACATTCATCAAATGCCATTGCTATCGTCGAACCTAAATTGGATTGTATTCTCATACTTTCTTCCGGTCCCATAAAAATTTTACGCCCATTTATATGCGATGAAAATTCTACTCCTTCTTCTTTTATATTTCTTAATTTTGCCAATGAAAACACTTGAAATCCACCGCTATCCGTCAGGACCGGGCCTTCCCAGGACGTAAATTCTCTTATTCCTCCTAGCTTCCTTACAATTTCGTCGCCAGGACGAAGATGTAAATGATACGTATTACAAAGTTGTACCTGACACTTTATATTCTTTAAATCTATTGCAGATACCGCTCCCTTTATTGCTCCACATGTAGCCACGTTCATAAATCCCGGTAATTGTACCGTTCCATGCGGAGTTTTAAATTCACTTCTTCGTGCATTTTCTATTTTTTTTATTAACTTATACATTAACTTTCCTCCATAATAATAAAATTTAATTTTAATATTGTAAAAGCCAAAAACTTTATGATATGATAATATTTGTATATTTACTTTCTATAAAGAAGATTAAAAATGATTAAAAATTGTATAGGTAAAACAGTTATTTATGATGGCAACTATTTCGAAATAGACATTTGTGGTCTCTTATTGTCTGGAGTTAAAAATTATAATCTTATCCAGAACTGTAAATACGTAATAAAGGATGTTATGGTTAAATTTAATCAAGTGTTATATTCCCTTGAAGGTGTTAAAGGTTGGTTTAACTCTATTTATTTTTATGATTGCGAATAAAAATATAAATAAATTAAGCTCTGGAATCTTCTAATAAATTTATTAGAAGATTCTTTTTATTTTATAAACATAGCATCCCCAAAGCTAAAAAATCTATATTTGTTTTCTACTGCTTTATCGTAAGCATTCATCGTATTTTTATATCCCGCAAAGGCTGATACTAGCATTATTAACGTACTTTCGGGTAAATGAAAATTTGTTATTAAACCGTCTATTGCTTTGAATTTATAGCCTGGATGTATGAATATATCTGTCCAGCCTTCGCTTTCTATTACTTGTCCAAACTTCGAGGCTACTGATTCAAGCGTTCTACAACTCGTTGTACCTACTGCTATAACTCTTTTACCTATTTCTTTTGTTTTTCTTATAATTTCCTCTGTATCTTTCTTGATTATATAATGTTCAGAGTGCATATGATGATTTAATATATTTTCTACCTTCACGGGCCTAAATGTTCCGAGACCTACATGAAGCGTTACAAATCCTATATTTACTCCCTTTTCTTTAATTTTTTCAAGTAAATCTTTTGTAAAATGTAATCCTGCCGTAGGGGCCGCCGCTGAACCTATATCCTTTGCATATACTGTCTGATATCTTTCTTTATCGTTTAATTTCTCTTTTATGTATGGAGGTAATGGCATTTGTCCAATTTTTTCAAGCTTTTCAAAAAAGTTATGCGTATCCTTAAATTGAATTATTCTGTTCCCGTCTTCTTTTACGTCTATAACCTTACATTCTAATATACCGTCATTAAATATAAATTCCGATTCCGGCTTAGCTTTCTTTCCCGGTTTTACAAGTACTTCCCATTTATTTATATCAATTTGATTTAACAGTAAAAATTCTACTATTGCTCCTGTATCTTTTTTTTCTCCGTAAATTCTTGCCGGTAATACCCGCGAATCATTTAGTATTAGGCAATCCCCTTCTTCTAAGTAATCTATTAAATCATAAAAATGCTTATGCTCTATCGTTCCTGTATTTTTATCTAAAACCATTAATCTAGATGTATCGCGAGATTCAAGGGGTTTTTGTGCTATTAATTCTTCTGGTAGGTTATAATCAAATTGACTTGTTTTAATCAAATCAGTATCTAAAATATCTTTATCCAATCTTACTTCTCCTTTATAAACAAATTGACATACATATGAATATAATGGTATTATTAGTTTGATTTAAAATTATATTTCATTTGCTGGTGAATTACAACTATTGTTGGTACATATTTTTATTTTGAGAGGGGCTTTTATATGCAAAAGTTTAACGTAGGAATTCTTGGTGCTACGGGTATGGTAGGCCAAAGATTTATATCGCTACTTCAAAATCATCCTTGGTTCGATATCTCTGTTTTAGCTGCAAGCTCTCGCTCCGCCGGTAAACCTTATAGTGAGGCCGTTGGCAATAGGTGGGCTATGGAAGAAAAAATTCCTAAAAAAATTGGGGATATGATAGTTTTAGACGCCGTTAATGATATGGATAAAATCGTTTCTATGGTTGATTTTGTATTTTGTGCTGTTGATATGAGTAAAGATGAGATATTAAAACTCGAAGAGGATTACGCTAAGGCGGATTGCCCTGTAATTTCCAATAACAGTGCTCACAGATTCACCGATGATGTACCTATGATTATACCTGAAATAAATCCTTTTCACTGTGAAACTATTTTTGCTCAGCGTAAAAGGCTTGGCGTTAAGAGAGGTTTTATTGCCGTAAAATCTAATTGTTCTTTGCAAACTTACGTTCCTGCAATATATCCATTATTAGAATTCGGCGTTAAAAATGTACTTGTGTGTACATATCAAGCCGTATCTGGGGCAGGTAAAACACTCTCGTCTTGGCCCGAGATGTTTGACAATGTTATACCTTACATACCTGGCGAAGAAGAAAAATCTGAAAAAGAACCTTTGAAAATTTGGGGTAAAGTTGAGAATGGTAAGATTGTACCGGCAACAAAGCCAAACATTACAGCTCAATGTTTTAGAGTTCCTGTAAGCAATGGGCACAGTGCCGCAGTTTTTGTGTCTTTTGAAAATAAACCCTCTAAAGAAAAGATCATAGAGAGATGGGAAAAATTTTCATGTTACTCTCAATCTATTGGGCTTCCCAGTTCACCTGAAAAATTTCTTAACTACTTTTATGATGATAATCAACCGCAGATAAAATTTGCTCGCAATATTGAAAATGGTATGGCTATATCTATTGGCAGACTTAGGGAAGATTCTGTATTTGATTATAAATTTGTTTGTATGGCTCACAACACAATCAGAGGTGCTGCTGGTGGAGCTATACTTATGGCAGAATTTCTTGCTCGTGAAGGTTTTATGGACAGAATTTAAAAATTTATTAAGGAGAAGATTGATTTATGAGTAAAAATACAATTTTTCGTGGTTCAGGTGTTGCTATCGTTACTCCAATGAATAATGACGGTTCTATCAATTACGAGGTTATGGGAAATTTAATTGATTTTCATCTTGAAAATAATACGGATGCTATAATTGTATGTGGTACAACAGGCGAATCGGCTACTTTATCAGATAGTGAGCATAATGATTTAATTAAATTTACAGTAAAGAAAGTTAACGGTAAAATACCTGTTATTGCAGGTTCGGGAAGTAATAATACAGCTCATGCCATAGAACTTTCAAAGCATGCCGAGAATTTAGGTGCCGATGCTTTATTAGTTGTTACTCCGTATTATAATAAAACATCTCAATCGGGGCTCATAAAGCATTTTAATAGTATTGCCGACAGCGTTAATATTCCTATTATACTTTATAATGTACCGTCTAGGACTGGATGTAGTATAAAGCCTCAAACTTGCTTGGAACTCGCTAAACATAAAAATATATGTGCTGTCAAGGAAGCTAGTGGTAATATTTCTACTGTTGCTGAAATCGCAGCACTATGTGGGGATAGCTTAGATATATATTCCGGTAATGACGATCAAATCGTTCCTTTATTATCTTTGGGCGGAGTTGGTGTTATATCCGTACTTGCAAATGTTTGTCCTAAAGAAACTCATGATATCGTTAATGAATATCTTAATGGTAACGTTAATGAAAGCAAAAAATTACAACTTAAATACTTAAATTTAATTAATGCTTTATTCTCTGATGTTAGTCCCATACCAGTTAAAGAGGCTTTGAATCTTATGGGATTTAATTGCGGTAAATGCAGATTACCTTTAGATTCTATGAGTAAAGATGGACACGAAAAACTTAAAGATATTATGGAAAAGTATTCTCTTATAAAATAAAAATAAGAAAGGTGGGACGTAGATAATCGGTGTTTTTATTAAAAATATCGATTATCTTTATAATGGTTAAAATAATTGTAATTGGATGTAATGGTAAAATGGGAAAGGTTGTTGTAAATACTGCAATGCAAGACCCTGATTGCGAAGTCGTTGCCGGAATCGACAAAAATGAAGAGCACACTTATAAATTTCCCGTATATAATGATTTAAGTAAAATAGACGTTAAAAGTGATGTTATAATAGATTTTTCTCATCCTTCTACTCTTAAATCTATATTGGAGTTTTGTACCAAAAATATGATACCGGCAGTACTTTGTACTACCGGTTATGATGACAATGATGTACATGCTATTAAGGAAGCCTCTAAGGTTATTCCTATTTTTTCTTCTAGGAACATGTCACTAGGTGTAAATTTACTTATTGAACTTGCAAAAAAAGCTCGTGAATTTCTCGGCGATGCATTTGACGTAGAAATTATAGAAAAACATCATAATCAAAAGATTGACGCTCCAAGCGGTACCGCTTTAATGATTGCTGATGAAATTTCAGCTGTCTCCTCAAGTAATACTCAGTATGTTTATGACAGGCACTCATACAGAGCTCCACGTAACAACAACGAGATAGGTATTCACTGCGTTCGTGGAGGTAATATTGTTGGAGATCATGAAGTGATTTTTGCTGGTAACAGCGAAGTTATTACTCTTTCTCATCACGCTCAAGCAAAGGATGTTTTTGCGGTAGGTTCCGTTAAGGCAGCTAAATTTATCATTAATAAATCTCCTAAAATATATAATATGAGTGATATGATTTAAGGCAACACTACGCAATATTATTTTTCGGTTGACATATTGCTAGTAAAATATTAAAATAAGAAATATGAAATAAAAAATGAAGGATAATATTTATGGCATTAAATAAAGCTGAAATTATTTTAACTTTTACATCTGTTGCATTAGCATTATATTGTATGCATATGGCAAGAAATTGCAATTCACAAAAAGATAAAATTATAAGTTTAAATAATAGATGTAGTGATCTTGCAACAGAAAATCAAAATTTAGAAGATAGATATAATGAAGCTTTAGGACATACTAATCGTATGCAAGAAATAAATAACCAAATTGAAAACTTACAGAATCAAATTAGAGAAGAAACAAATAAAAATATTGAAAGTAATAATGAAGCTGCTTATCAAAACATGGAATTTGAAAAAGTAGAGCGAATAGCATTACTCAATAATCAAATAAAAGAATTAAATGATGAATTTTTGCGAATAAGATGTTCAAATATAAGAAACGACTTGCGATTAGCAGAATATGAACGCAATTGTAGACTCCAACTTGAAACTATAAATATTTTAAATACGTTTACAAGCGAGTTAGTAGAGATTATGCGTACAGGAGATAATGATGATCAGAAAACTAGAATAAAAGCTCTGCGAAATCAAATTGGTGAACGTTTTGAACAATACAGGGCAAGTATTGATGCTAATAATCAAACTATGGCTACCGAGATAAATGAAATCAACAAAAGACTTAGTCAATTAACAAACATGGAAATAAATTAATTTTTATAGTAATAAATTTTTAAAATTAAATTCTTTCTCTATACCACTTTTGCATTACTTCTACATCCTTTTCTACAGTATTGCTTTAATAAAATTTCATTTTTCCAATACACGCTGTGCTCCACGGAGTACAGCTATTTTTGCACTGTGAAAATTCAAGCCTCCTTGTAGCCATACTGCATACGGTTCTCTCAATGGTGCATCGGCTGAAATTTCTATCGATGCTCCTAGTGTAAACGTACCAGCTGCCATTATTACTTTACTATCGTATCCAGGCATGTCCCAAGGTTCTGGCAATACAAATGAATCAATCGGTGAACCACTTTGTAAACCTTGACAAAAAGCTATCAAAGCTTCTGAATTTCCTAGTTTTATAGATTGCACAATATCGGCTCTCACTTCGGTAGGCTTAGGAAACACTTCATATCCTAATATATCAAACAAATGAGAAGTAAATATAGCTGTCTTCAAAGCCTCTCCTACAACATGTGGTGCATTAAACGTTCCCATAAAAAGCTCTCTATTTTGACCTAAAGTTGCACCTATCTCCTTACCAGTACCCGGAGTTGTTAATCTATATGAGCACATTTCAACTAAATCTTTTTTACCTGCTATGTAGCCACCCGTAGGAGCAATTCCTCCTCCGGGATTTTTTATCATAGAGCCAACTATCAAATCTGCCCCACATTCAATCGGTTCTTGTCTTTCTACAAATTCACCATAACAATTATCTACCATGATAATACTTTTAGGTGATTTCTCTTTTATTATTTTTATAAGTTTTTTTATATCTTCTATACACAACGATTTTCTAAGACTATACCCCCTGGAGCGCTGTATATAGATTAATTTATAGTCCGAACTCACCTTATCTTTTATAGAATTATAGTCTAAACTTCCGTCTTCGAATAATTCTACGTAGTCAAATTCTATACCGAATTCCTTTAAGCTTCCACTTTTATTTTCACTAAGTCCTATAACGCTTTGCATTGTATCGTATGGAAGTCCTGTCACGCTCAGCATTTTATCTTTCGGTCTTAATATACCAAATAATGCTACTGTCAAAGCGTGCGTTCCGCTTACGAAGTTATGTCTTACTAATGCATCCTCTGCTTTAAATACGTTTGCATATACTTTATCAAGCGTTTCTCTACCTCTGTCATCATATCCATATCCCGTTGATGTATTAAAGTGACTTTCGCTTACGCCGCTTTCTATAAACGCCTTGAGCATCTTTTGTTGATTATATTCTGTAATTTTCTCTACAATATCGAATTGCTCTTTACATCTATTTACTGCTTTTTCTGAAAGTTCTTCTATTTCCCTACTAAAATTAAACATCCTTATTTGCACCTATCCTTAAATTACTTTTTAAGCTTCTTGTATTTCTTTTAATAATAATTTTGCCATACTTTTTACTGACTCATAATCTTCTTTATCTATCATTCCATGCGGACTATGAAGACATCTGCAGGGAACTGATACCGCTATCGTACGTACGCCCTCTCTACTCGTGTGAATAGCTCCAGAATCGTTTCCACCCGCAACCGCTTGTTTAATTTGTATGTTTATGCCGTTCTGCTTCGCTTTACTTAATGCTAAATTATAATATTCTTTATCGTATATTGTAGATCTATCCATAAACGATATAACCGCTCCGGCTCCAAGCTTACATACCTCATTCTCCTCGTCTACTCCTGCTATATCGTTAGCGGTTGTGCATTCAACAACAATCGCTGCATCGGGATTTATATCATAAGTCGCTGTCTTGGCTCCGCGAAGTCCTACTTCTTCTTGTACGAGAAATGCAAAGTAGGTATCGTATTCTAACTCCTCGCTTAACATATCAATTAATATGCAGCAGCCAACTTTATCGTCAAGAGATTTCGCTATGATTTTATTTCCCGATAATTCAAATTTCGAATCAAAACATACGTAATCTCCCAGATTTACATACTTTAACGCATCTTCTTTATCCTTCGCTCCAATATCTATATATAATTTATCAATCGAAATTGCCTTATTTTTCTCATCTGAGCTGCATAAATGTATTGGCTTTATTCCTATTACTCCAGGTATGCGATTATTTCCTATAAATACGTGTATTCCACATAAAATTCTCTCGTCAATTCCTCCTACTGTGGTAAATCCTAAATATCCGTTACTCGTAACGTGCGTTACTATCATTCCTACTTCGTCCATGTGGGCGGATAGCATTAGCTTTTTCTTAGCACCTCTTTTACCCTTTTTATAGGCAATTATATTACCTAAATTATCTATTTTATAATCGTCTACTTTATTTGATATTTCTTTTATTATAAATTCTCTGGCTTCCTTTTCGTTTCCAGATATGCTATTAATTTCACATAGCTTTTTTAGAATGTCATATTTCGTATCCATTAATTTAATCCCCCATTTTCTACATAGCAAGTAAGTAATTTAACGATGTTTTCTAAATCTTCTATACTTACTACTTCCGTACATGAATGCATATATCTTTGTGGTATCGATACTAAGCCGCATTTTACTCCCGTTTTAGTTTCAGATATTTTATCTGCATTCGTCGAAGTCCTTCCGCCCATCACTTCTATAGTATATTTTATATTCTCTTTTTCCGATATATCTATTAATAACTGAGATATTTCATCACAAAGAGACGGAGCTATTCCTATCATGGGTCCATCTCCAAGATTAACGTATTTTTCTCCGCTAACATCGTGCTGTCTTGCAAAGCTTACGTCTACGGCTATGGCTTCATCAGGAAAATATTTATAAGACGAAATTTTTGCTCCCAATGAACCTACTTCTTCTTGCGTAGTAAAGCAAATGATTACTTTTAAATCCGTTTCAATTTTACTTATATTTTCTGCAAGCTTCATAAGTACTGCTACTCCGGCTCTATCGTCGAGTGATGCCGATGCTATACGCCCATTAAGAAGTTCCTTAGGCTTATTGTATATTGATATTCTATCTCCAACAGATATTACCTTTTCCGCATCATCTTTACTCATTCCAATATCTACGTATAAATCATCAATGTTAGGGATTTTATCTTTACTTCCTGATTTAAGTAAATGAGGTGATACGCATGATATTATTCCAGTAACATCTTTTTCCCCATGTATTATAACTTTTTTGCCAAGTAATTGCCTGTTATCTACTCCTCCGCACGGAGAAATTTTTAAAAATCCGTCTTTATTTATGAACGTAACAATTAAGCCAATTTGGTCTATATGGGCATCGAAAAGTATACTTTTTTTCCCCTCTTTATTACCTAATATACATATTACGCTACCGTCTTTTTCTATTGTAGTATTTCCATATTTAGACAAAGATTCCTTTATAAATTGTGATATATTATTCTCATCACCTGAAATACCAATTTTACTGCATAATTCAAAAAGTAATTCTTTCAAGTTAAATTTCTCCTTTTTATAATTCATTTACTAATCTCTTGAAGTGATTTCCTCTTTCTTCAAAATTTTTATATAATCCAAAGCTTGCACATGCCGGGCATAACACTACTGTATCTCCATTTACCGCATTTTTATTTGCTGCCTCTACGGCCTCTTTCATATCCTTTACGTTTATTATATTTATATTATCTTTAATATAGTTTTTAGAGCCTTTCACGCTTTCTTCAATCTTTTTTGCCGTATCGCCCATCAAAATTAAAGTTTTAACTTTCTTATTTATCTCTATGCCTAACTCATCAAATGGTATTTTTTTATCGTATCCACCTGCTATCATTATTATCTTATCTTTGAATAATGATAACGTACCCATTATAGCTCTCGTAGGACTGGAAGCAATAGAATCGTTATAATATTTTACTCCGTTTACCTCTTTTACAAACTCTATTCTGTGTTCTACTCCATTAAAATTTTCTGCGGTTTTCAATATATCTTCTATTTTAACATATCCCCATACCGCACATATTGCAGCTAAGTAATTTTCCAGATTATGGTTCCCCGCCAATTTTATTTTATCGTTACTCATTATTTTTTTACTTTTTCCATTCTTAGATATATAGATACTTGTTCCATCTGTCCATGCCCCGTTTCTTACCTCCTCTTTCCTACTAAAATATAATAATTCTCCTCTAACATCGTCTTTTAGATTTTTAGTTATATCATTATCAAAGTTTAAGACGGCTCTACTGAATGCATTTTGGTGAAATATAATATTTCGTTTAGAATTTATATATTCATCCATATCTTTATGCATATCAAGATGATTTGGAGATAAATTTGTCATAACAGCTACATCAGGACTAGTTCTCATTGACATAAGCTGAAAGCTTGAAAGCTCTACTACTGCTATATCGTCCTCTTCAATATCATTTATATTAGGCAACAGTGGCGTTCCTATATTTCCTCCTACGTGAACTTTCTTTCCAGAATTTTTGAGGATTTCAGCAATAATATTTGTAGTTGTAGTTTTACCATCACTCCCTGTTATTGCAACTATCGGACAAGGACACACATCAAAAAATATTTCCATCTCTGATGTTATAATTATGCCTTTTTCTCTCGCTTCATCTAATTTATCTGAATAAAAATTCATTCCCGGTGTTCTAAATATTATATCCGCATCTAATTTATCCATATAGTTTCTACCAAGACGTAATTCGATTCCTTCTTTTTTCAAGTCTAATACATTATTACTTACCCTCGATTCTTCAATTGCGTCACAGGCTATAATATCTTTGCTGTATTTTAACAACATTTTTATTAATGGTCTATTGCTTTTTCCTATTCCGCATACCATTATTTTTTTATTTGTAATGTTTGCAATAAAATTTTGTAATTTTTTATTCATTTTTACCATATCCTATCTTGACAAACTCTAAAAAATTTATTATAATATTATTATAGTGATTATACTAAATTATGTCTATAAAATACATATTAAATTATAAGGAGGCTAATTTTATGCTTAAGAAAAATGAAAACTATATAAAAAGTAATGTTTACAAAATGGACAACAAAGAATTAGAAAGTATATCTGGAGGTAACGGTAATAATATGGACTTATCGTTCATGAATTACAGGGTAATATGTGATAGCTGTAAGCACAGGTTTAATTATACAACTTTATTTGGTGGTAAAGTAGATTCTGATAATATTGGCTGTCCAAATTGCCACAAAAGAGGATTTGTTAAAGTTATGAGTACAAATACACATACATCTTTCTTAAAGTAAATTGCAAAGGACGTAGATAACTATGGATATTCAAAGAATTAATGAACTTCTGGATGACAAGGATTTTGCTATTAAGTTAGCTAATACTTCAAGTATTGAAGATGTTCAAAAATTATTCAGTACCAATGGCGTGGAACTCAGTCAAGATGAAGTTATTGAAATTATTCGTATCATAAGTGAAATGGCTAAAATTCCTGAAGAAGAGTTAGAAGACGTTGTTGGTGGAATTAACCCTATACATCATATATCTAATGAAACTGAAAATATGATTAGTAATACTGGATATGTGTTTGGAAGTGTTGTTCGTGATGGTAATGAATTAATTTATGGATCTCTTGAAGTGCCTGTAGATTTAATTAAAACAATTTGTTCCACTCCATTTAACTTAGACAAAAAGCTCATTAAAGGATATAAAGAAACACACAGCACTATTTAAAAATATAATAAATAATTAGGCGGCAAATGATTATAGGCACAGAAAAAAATTAATCAATTATTTAAAAAAGATTTCATAGATAAATTTCCCAGTTCTTAGAATTTAGATGAGATACAAAAATTATTTGAAAGTTAAAATGTTCTATTAAGTAAAGATGAGATTGATTATATATTATATGGTATAAATCAATCCTCCGAAGTGTTCGGTGTAAATATATTTAGGCTCATTAAAAAATATTCAAAAAAACAAAGTTATCTAAAATTTCTAATGTATGAACCGCAATATTACGTATATTATTCAAATGATAAAAAGGATTCCTAAACATTTAGGAATCCTTTCATATTAATACATGCCACCCATTCCTGGCGCTGCACCCATATTGTTTGCATTTTCTGGCTCTTTTTTATCTGCTATTAATGATTCTGTTGTCAATACCATACTTGCTACTGACGCTGCATTTTGTAGTGCTGAACGTGTTACCTTTGTTGGATCCACTATTCCTTGTGAAATCATATCTCCATACTTATCATCAAGAGCATTGTAGCCGTATCCTACTGTGCCTTCTTTTCTTACGTTCTCTACTATTACAGAACCTTCTAAACCTGCATTTACTGCTATTTGACGTAATGGCTCCTCTAATGATTTTAATACAATCATTGCTCCTGTTTTCTCATCGCCTTCGGATGCTTCTACTACTGCTTTAACATCGTCTATTGCGTTGATAAGAGCTATTCCGCCACCTGCTACGATTCCTTCCTCTACTGCTGCTTTTGTTGCTGCGAGTGCATCTTCTATGCGTAGCTTTTTCTCTTTCATCTCTATTTCAGTTGCTGCTCCAACCTTTATTACTGCTACTCCGCCTGCTAATTTTGCTAGACGTTCTTGTAATTTTTCACGATCAAAATCAGATGTTGTATCCTCAATTTGCGTACGTAATTGTGCTACTCTTGCTTTGATTTTTTCTTGGTCGCCTTGACCGTCTACTATAACTGTACGCTCTTTTTCTACCTTAACCTTATGTGCACGTCCAAGTTGATCTAAAGTTGTATCTTTTAATTCTAAACCTAATTCCTCAGAAATTACTTGGCCACCTGTAAGAATTGCTATATCTTGTAACATTTCTTTTCTTCTATCGCCAAAGCCCGGAGCTTTTACTCCTATGCATGTAAATACGCCGCGTAGTTTATTTACGATTAATGTTGCTAATGCATCACCTTCGATATCCTCTGCGATAATTACAAGCTTCTTGCCTACTTTTACTGCTTGTTCTAATAATGGTAATATTTCTTGTATACTAATGATTTTTTTATCTGTAATCAATAAATATGCATCGTCGATTACAGCTTCCATCTTATCGTTATCTGTTACCATATAAGGAGAAATGTACCCTCTATCGAACATCATTCCTTCTACTACTTCAGAGTATGTTTCAGCTGTCTTTGATTCCTCTACGGTTATAACTCCGTCAGAACTTACCTTCTCCATTGCTTCTGCGATTAATTTACCTATAAAGCTATCCGCTGCCGAGATTGTTGCTACTCTTGCAATATCATCAGAGCATGTTACTTTCTTTGAGTTCTTTACTACTGCTTTTACTGCTGCATCTACAGCTTTTTGGATACCATTTTTGAGTATCATTGGATTTGCTCCAGCTGCAACATTCTTCATTCCTTCACGGATTAATGCTTGTGCTAAAAGTGTTGCTGTTGTTGTACCGTCACCTGCTACATCGTTAGTCTTTGTAGCAACCTCTTTTACGAGTTGTGCTCCCATATTTTCAAATGCATCTTCTAATTCTACTTCTTTTGCTATTGTTACTCCGTCGTTTGTTATCAATGGAGCTCCGAATTTCTTATCTAATACTACGTTTTTACCCTTTGGTCCCAATGTTACCTTCACTGTATTTGCCAGATGATTTATTCCGTTAAGAAGAGCTTTTCTAGCTTCTTCTCCATAAATAATTTCTTTTGCCATAATACAACATTCCCCCAGATAAAATATATAATTAATCTAAAACAGCAAGCACATCTGATTGACGTAAAATTGTATAATCCTCACCATCAATTGTTATCTCTGAACCTGCATACTTATTGATTATAACCTTATCGCCTTTTTGGATATACATTTTTACTTCTTTTCCGTCAATTATTCCACCCGGTCCTACTGCAATAACCGTTGCTATCAAAGGTTGTTCTTTAGATTTACCCGCTAGAATAATTCCTCCTTTTGTTGATTCCTTGCTTTTATCAACCTTAACCATTGCTCTATCTAATAAAGGTTTAATAGTTGCCACAATTATTCCTCCTTAATATAAACAATATGATTAGCACTCTGTTCTTTTGAGTGCTAATCATATTTTATATCTTTACTTTTATGTTGTCAAGCATTATTTTTGTTTTTTACCATATTAATCATTAAACCAAAAATCAAGATCAGGTGATTCATCAGGTAAGTTAATTATTTTAATAAATTCAATATTAGTATTACCTTCAGTTTCTTCTAAAATAATATTGAACTCTTCTTCATTCTTTACTGGTACATTTTCTAATTTTGTCTTCCTTCTCATCAACACGTCATATCTATTTTTTATATCATTATCTGTTCTATTATTAAAATGTCCTTTCATGCTCACCCACTTTCTTCCCAATTGACTTACCAAATTAAGTAACAAATCATCTTCTTGGGGTGTCCAAACACTTTTATTAATATTGGGGTCTAAATAATTTTTATATCTTCCTTTACATTGTATAGCATTCCTATTACCCATTTTTTTTGCAATACCTATCCAATTGTCAGTTCCAAATTGAGTAACTAGCCGAATAAGTTTTGCATCTTCCTCATAAGTAAACTTTCCTTTAACTGCACTACACTTTGATGGCATAACACTTAAAAATAATCCTAAAACTAAAGAACATAAAAACAATTTTTTCATTCTCTCAATACCTTCCATAATAATTTATATATATTATTTTAACCGAAATCTCACTTAAAATCAATTGAGTATTAATTTTTAGGTGTAAATCTCTAATTTGAACAAAAATAACACTGACATTTAAAAATAAATGTCAGTGTTGATTCTACATCAAATGTATTACTGCTACTACTCCTGCAAATACTATTGATACCATTGATGTTAATTTTATTAATATGTTTATTGCCGGACCGGAAGTATCTTTGAATGGATCTCCTACTGTATCCCCTACTACTGCTGCTTTATGAGATTCTGATCCTTTTCCTCCATGCTTTCCTGCTTCAATATACTTTTTAGCATTATCCCATGAACCACCTGCATTTGCCATCATTACTGCTAATACAAATCCTGAAACTGTAGTTCCAGCAAGAAGTCCTGCTACTCCGTTAACTCCTAGTATTAAACCTAAAACTACTGGTACAACTACAGCTAATATTGCCGGAGGTAACATTAATCTTTGTGAAGAACGTGTACATAAGTCTACACAAGATGCATAATCAGGTTGTGCCTTGCCTTCCATTAAACCTTTAATATTCTTAAACTGTCTTCTAACTTCATGTACGATACTTTGTGCTGCCTCTCCAACTGCTTCCATTGTCATAGCTGCAAATAAGAATGGCATCATTGCTCCAACAAATAATCCTACTAATACTGGTGGATTCGTTATGCTTAAATTAAACTGCATATTCGGTGCTATAATTGATACCTCCGAAATATATGCCGCTATCAAGGCAAGTGCTGTTAATGCCGCCGAACCTATTGCAAAACCTTTACCCGTTGCTGCCGTTGTGTTACCTAATGAATCTAATGCATCTGTTCTGCGACGCACTTCTTCACCCATATGTGCCATCTCTGCAATTCCGCCTGCATTATCTGCTATTGGCCCATATGCATCAGTCGCCAATGTAATTCCAAGTGTTGATAACATTCCTACTGCCGCTACACCTACTCCGTAAAGCCCTTTGTTAAAGCTGGATGGATCTAGTATATTACCGCCACATGCGAAAAAGCTTATTATGACCGCTGCTCCAACTATGATTACCGGCCATACTGTAGACATCATTCCCAATGACAATCCACCGATTATTACTGTTGCTGGACCTGTTTCTGATGTTGCTGAAAGATTTTTTGTAGGCTTATAATTATCAGATGTATAATATTCCGTCGTAAAACCTATAAGCATTCCAGCAACTAAGCCTGCTATTATCGCCCAAAATACACCTATACTACCTGGCAAAACCGCTTTAACTACAAAGTATGATGCCACTGCTATAACTGCCGCACTTATGTAAGTACCCGTACGTAGTGCCTTCAAAAGTGTTTTTTGTGTTGCATCCTCTTTTGTTCTAACGAAAAATGTTCCTATGATTGAGGCTATAACTCCAAGAGCTGCTAAAAGCATTGGTACTGCAACGCCGCTCATGCCAAATCCTGCTGCTACTGCTAATGAACTCGTAGATACTATAGAACCAACATATGATTCATATAAATCTGCTCCCATTCCTGCTACGTCGCCTACGTTATCTCCTACGTTATCTGCTATAACTGCCGGATTTCTCGGATCATCTTCAGGTATTCCTGCTTCAACCTTGCCTACTAAATCGGCTCCTACGTCTGCTGCCTTTGTGAATATTCCTCCGCCTACTCTTGCGAATAGTGCCATACACGATGCACCCATACCAAAAGTTAGCATATTAGAAGTTATATTTTGTATTATTAAAGCTTCACTCTTAAGTACATCTACTGTTGTATACCAAAATCTCAAGAAGAAATACCATATAGATAAATCAAGTAAGCCCAATCCTACAACTACAAATCCCATAACAGCTCCTGCTGAAAATGCTACTCTTAATCCTTTATTCAAGCTATCTTTCGCCGCAAAGGCTGTACGATCGTTTGCCATTGTTGCCGTTTTCATACCTATGAATCCCGACAAGGCTGAGAAAAATCCTCCTGTCAAAAATGCAAATGGTATAAAATTATTTACGTACCCCATCATCGATAAAATGAAAAGTACAACAAATACTACTGCAAAAAATATTGATACTCCCTTGTACTGCCTACGTAAATATGCACTTGCCCCTTTTCTGATTGCCGTTGCTATTTCTATCATTCTCTCGGTTCCTTCTGGTTGGTTTTTAACCTTTTTAAACAGGCTAAATGCAAAACCTAACGCTATCAGGGAACCTAATGCTACTAAATACATAACATCCATTTAACTTCATTCCCAACTCTATTTTAATAATTTATTATAAAAACAGAAAAGTGCACACACAATAATCCATCAAGAATTACTTTGCGCACCCTCCTTTATTTTATACAGCATCAAAAGCTTATATAAAGCTCTTTATTTGTTTTCATTATTAGAATCTTTTGATTCATCTTTATTTTCTTCAATTAATTCAATAATGGCCATTTCTGCTGCATCACCGCGGCGAGGACCCAATTTTGTTATTCTTGTATATCCACCATTTCTACCTATATACTGAGGTGCTATTTCGTCAAACAACTTCTTTACTACCTCTTCTTTGGTTATGAACGATAATGCCATTCTTTTATTATGAAGATTATTTTCCTTTGCTAAGGTAATCATTTTTTCTGCAAGAGAACGTACCTCTTTTGCTCTCGTTACAGTTGTTTCTATCTTACCATTTTCAAGTAAAAATGTTACAAGAGCCCTTAGCATTGCTATTCTATGAGCTGTAGCTCTACCCAACTTTCTTGTTCCGGGCATCGTTTTCACTCCTTTACAATTTTATATATCATTCATTCGGGGCACTTAAATCAAGTCCCATCGAATGTAACTTCGCTATTACTTCATCTAAAGACTTACGCCCTAAATTCCGAACTTTCATCATATCTTCTTCTGTCATGTTAGTTAAATCTGATATGCTATTTATTCCTGCTCTTTTCAAGCAATTATATGATCTAACCGATAAATCTAATTCGTCTATCGTTACATCCATAGAATCTACTAAGCTAGGTTGTTTTTTCTCAACCATAACATTCATTTCGCTTCCTTGTTCAGATAAGCCTAAGAATAAATTTAAATGCTCTATTAGTACTTTTGACGCCATAGACACTGCATCTTCAACCATTAATACTCCGTTAGTCCATACTTCTAATGATAATTTATCGTAGTCTGTAATTTGTCCAACACGAGTATTTTCAACGTTGTAATTCACCTTAAGTACAGGCGTATATATTGAATCTATTGGTAATACCCCTATAATTTCTTCTGTCATCATAGCCCTATTTCTCTCTGCAGATACATATCCTCTACCCTTATCAAGGACTATTTCCATTCTGAGTTTAGCTTTTTCGCCTAAGCTTGCTATATGCAAATCAGGATTTATTATCTCAACATCACTGTCATGCTTAATCATTCCAGCTGTTACTTCACATTCACCCTCGGCATCTATTTCAACAGTTTTTGGACCGTCGCAATTAAGTTTAGCTATAAGATTTTTCACGTTAAGTACTATTTCTGTAACGTCTTCTTTTACTCCAGGTACAGTTGAAAACTCATGCATAACACCATCAATTTTTATTGATTTTGCTGCAACTCCCGGTAATGATGACAACAGTATCCTTCTCAAGCTGTTTCCTAATGTATTACCAAATCCTCTTTCGAGAGGCTCTACAACAAATTTACCATAAGTACCATCTTCAGATAATTCCTCTGTACTAATCTTTGGTCTTTCTATCTCTATCATCAAATCCTCCTCAACTCTTCAAGAGAAGATGCTTATCTTCTCTAATGTCCATCAAGCTACATTCAAGACATTATTTAGAGTACAACTCAACGATAAGCGTTTCTTCAACCTCAAGATCAATATCCTCGCGTGCTGGCACACCAGAAACTTTTGCTTCAGTTGCTTCTGCACTTTTTTCCAACCACTTTGGTACTGGACGAGAAGCATTTGATTCAAGTACATTTTTAAATTTATTGCTGCTACGGCTTTTTTCGCATATTGATAATTCTTCTCCTACTCTTGTCAAGTATGATGGAATATCAACTCTTTTTCCATTAATTAGGAAATGACCATGAACAACTAATTGTCTGGCTTCAGCTCTTGAACCTGCCCAACCTAGACGGTATATTACGTTATCTAGCCTTGATTCTAAGATTGCAAGTAAATTTTCACCTGTTTTACCTTCTTTTACCTTTTCAGCTAATTCGTAATAATGCCTAAATTGGCCTTCAAGTACACCATAGTAACGCTTTGTTTTTTGCTTTGCTCTTAATTGTAAACCATATTCAGATATTTTCTTACGTCCCTGTCCATGTTGTCCAGGTGCATAAGTCCTCTTTGCTACCGAACATTTTCCTGTATAACATCTATCACCTTTTAAGAAAAGTTTTTGTCCCTCTCTGCGGCATAGTCTGCAAACTGCATTTGTATATCTTGCCATATTTCTAAATTACACCTCCTAATTTACTCTTAACACTAAACACGTCTTCTCTTTGGAGGACGGCATCCATTATGCGGAATTGGAGTAACGTCCTTTATCATTGTTACTTCTAATCCTGCTGCTTGTAACGCACGTATTGCTGCCTCGCGTCCTGAACCTGGGCCCTTTACGTATACCTCTATGAATTTCATTCCATGTTCAATAGCTACTTTTGCTGCGGTATCTGCTGCTGTCTGAGCTGCAAACGGCGTAGATTTTCTTGAACCTCTGAAGCCCAATCCGCCTGCACTTGCCCACGATACTGCATTTCCTTGTACATCTGATATTGTAACTATTGTATTGTTAAATGTTGACTGAATATGTGCTGCACCGCGTTCTATATTTTTGCGTTCACGACGTCTACGAACCGTTGCTTTTTTGCCGCCAACTTGTGCTGCCATTAGCTGTTTCCTCCTCTATGTTATTTTTTCTTGTTTGCTATTGTTTTCTTAGGTCCTTTTCTTGTTCTTGCATTTGTCTTAGAACGTTGTCCTCTTACAGGCAAGCCTTTTCTATGACGAATTCCTCTATAGCATCCAATTTCTATTAATCTTTTTATGTCGAATGCTATATCTCTGCGTAAATCTCCCTCTACGCGGCAATTATGTTCTATATATTCCCTTAATTTTGCCACATCATCTTCTGTTAAATCTCTTACTCTAGTGTCGGGATTTACTTGTGTTGCTGCTATTATGTCCTTTGCTGTTTTTCTTCCTATACCAAAGATATAAGTAAGCCCTATTTCAACCCTCTTATCTCTTGGCAAGTCAACTCCTGATATACGTGCCATTCAAAGTTGCACCTCCAAAAATTTTGTAATTCAATAAAAATAATTTTTAACCTTGGCGTTGCTTATGTTTTGGATTTTCACATATCACCATAATTTTTCCTTTACGTCTTATAACTTTACATTTATCACATATTTTTTTTACAGAAGGTCTAACTTTCATCTCAAAACGCCTCCTTATTTTTTTATTAATTTTAACTGTACATTACTTGCTTTTTTTATTGTTAAAGCCATTCCGATTATTCATTTGATTTCCTTTTTGATTGTTAAAATCATTTTGAATATTATTCTGGATTTCTTTTTGATTATTAAAGTTATCCAAATTATTTTGAGTATTTGCTTGACTTTCTCCTTGATTATTAACATTATCGTTAACATTCGCTTGGCTTTCCTTGCCATTTTTAGCGCGCCATGTAATTCTGCCTCGGGTCAAATCATAAGGCGACATTTCTACGGTAACAATATCACCTAATAAAATTTTTATAAAATTCATCCTCAATTTACCGGATATATGTGCTAATATAATTTTCCCATTAGGTAGCTCTACCTTGAACATTGCATTAGGTAATACTTCAACAACCTTACCCTCAAGTTCAATAACATCATATTTTGACAAAACCATACCCCCTCTTAATTTTGTCCAATTTTAAATGTTTTTAGAAAATGACTTTAATGATTTTCTAATTAATTTATTAGTTAACATATTCTTTTCAGAAATTTCATTGTTTGTTACTTTTACATGTTTCAAATTTTTTCGTTTTACACGTTCTAATGGCCTATATTTTCCATCACAAACTTCAACATACCCATCATAGCAATTTATTACTACTTGAAAATCGCCCTTATCATGGCCCGCAAGCGATATTACAACTGTCCCTTTTTTAGCTTCTACCATCTAAAAAATCCCTTTTCACTATACATTTACTTACCCTAAACCTAAAAAATATTATCCCAATATTTTTTAGCACATTTACTGCACATTCCAGTCCTATTGCTTCCAAGATATCTTATTCCACATACTCTACAAGTTTTTGCTTTCTGATTATAATTTTGACATAATCCGCCAGACATCCTCATAGCCTCCAACCTGAAACCACACAAACGACAAGCCCGACTGCTTCCACTATTGCCATCACTGCCAGCATTGACTTTCTCTAAGTCTAATTCATCTATTTCTTTAATATTATCTTTTGTTTCACAGTTATTGATGTCCTTATTTTCCATGTCTAATTCTCTTTTATTTACTTATTAGATTCAGGTCCATAATCTGTTAAAATCAGAGGGCCATCTTCCGTAATTGCTATGCTATGCTCGAAATGTGCTGATAACTTTCCATCTTTCGTAACGGTAGTCCAATCATCATCCAGAACCTGTACTTCATATCCACCTAAATTTATCATCGGTTCTATTGCTATCGTCATTCCCTTACAGAGTCTCACTCCCCTACCATGTGTCCCATAGTTCGGTACACTAGGCTCCTCATGTAACTGCGCACCTACTCCATGGCCAACAAAATCTCGTACCACCGAGTAACCACGTGATTCAACATACTGTTGAACTGCGTTGCCTATATCGCCGACTCTCGCACCGATTTTCGCTGCTTTTATGCCCTCATAAAGGCTTTCTTTCGTAGCATCTAAAAGCATTTGCGCCTCTTTACTTATCGTCCCACAAGGGAACGTCCATGCATTATCTGCATGGAATCCTCCCAAATAGGCTCCAACGTCTATACTTACGATATCGCCGTCCTTGACAACACACTTCTTACTAGGTATGCCATGGATAACCACATTATTCACAGACACACATGCACTTGCAGGAAATCCGCCATATCCCAAAAACGACGGCTTAGCACCATGGCTTTCTATATATTTACGAACTATTTCATCAATTTCCGCCGTAGTTATACCTGGTTCTATTGATTCACCCGCCAACTTCAACGCTCTTGATGAAACTTTTCCTGCTTCCTTCATTAATTCAATTTCTCGCAGTGTCTTCACAATAATCATAAATAATTACGCCTCTATTTCTCTTATTATATCATCTGTAATTTTGCTAAGCTCTTGCTGTCCATCTACTGTTACTAGCTTTCCTTGAGCTTCATAATAACCTTTCAGAGGCTTCGTTTGTTCATGATAAACACTTAAACGCTCTTTAACTGTGTCTAAACTGTCATCCATACGCTGAACAAGGGTGCCTGCACATCTATCGCAAACGCCTTCTACTTTAGGCTTCTTACTATTTATATTATAGCTAGCTCCGCATTTTTCACAGACACGGCGTCCAGACATTCTTTTAAGTATCTCTTGGTCATCAACTTCTATGTCAACTACCCTGTCGATACTTACTCCCATATCGTCCAGAGCCTCAGCTTGAGATATGGTTCTTGGGAATCCGTCTAAAATAAAGCCAGCCTTACAGTCATCTTTCTTTATTCTTTCTTTCACAATTCCTATAACGACTTCATCAGGTACTAGCTTACCTTTATCTACAAAGGATTTCGCCTTCTTTCCCATATCTGTACCGCTTTTCAGCGCTTCTCGAATAATGTTTCCTGTAGAAACCGTCGGAATTTGTAGTTTGTCACATATAATTTCTGCTTGTGTACCCTTTCCTGCTCCAGGCGCTCCAAGAAGTATTATATTCATAACCAATCAAACTCCTTTTCTCTATTTTCTCGGTTTGCAATACCAGAAATTTATTAAATTAATCTAAAAATCCTTTATAATGGCGCATCATCATTTGTGATTCCATTTGTTTAACTGTTTCCAATGCTACACCCACTAGAATTATTATAGATGTTCCTCCCAACGATAAGTTACTCATACCTGTAACATAACCAAAACCAATTGGGAACAATGCTATAAATGCTAAAAATAATGCTCCAATAAGCGTAACTTTTGAAAGAACCTTAGCCAAAAAATCTGACGTAGGCTTACCGGGACGTATTCCAGGTATTGTACCGTTACTTTGGCGCAAATTATTTGCCATTTCTATTGGATTGTATGTTATTGCTACATAGAAATATGCAAACATTATAATCAATAAGAAATATAGTATTGAATATAGCCAACCATTAACTGAAAACGCATCTAAAATATTTTTCATTATTCCTGTAGGACTCATAAAAAAGTTCATAAGGCTTGGTATTGACAATATAGAACTCGCAAAAATAATTGGCATTACTCCTGATAGCCCAATTTTTAGGGGTATATGGCTATTTTGTCCTCCATAAACCTTTCTTCCTACTGTTCTTTTGGCATATTGAATTGGTATACGTCTCTCCGCATCATTCATAAATACTATAATCCACATCATCGCCAAGAATATTATAACAAATAACGGCACAAATGCATAGTATTTTCCGAATTCTTGTGGTGATTCGATAGCTAGAGAGATATATGCGATTAATTTTGTTATAAGTGCTGGCATTCTCGACACTATACCCGCAAATAACAATATAGATACTCCATTGCCTATGCCTTTAACATTAATTTGCTCTCCTAACCACATCATCAACGCTGTACCAGCTGTAAAAACTAAAACAATTATAAGGGCCGCAAAAATCCCGCTAGAACCTTCTGTATATCTTACTATCGAAGTTCCGCCATATTTACTATTTCTTAAAAACAGGTAATATGCTGTACCTTGCAACAAGCCTAATGCAATCGTTACATACCTTGTTATAGCCGTTAATTTCTTTCTTCCTTCTTCTCCCTCTTTTTGCAAGGACTCGAGAGCCGGAATTGCAACCGTTAAAAGCTGCATTATAATTGAAGAGTTAATGTACGGAGTAACGGACATTGCAAACAATGTTGCTTGAGCAAAGGCTCCTCCTGAGAGTGTGTCTAAGTAAGCAAGCATTGCTCCACCCTCAGAAAGATTACCCATAAGTCCTTGTAAAGCTTCAACATTCAAGAATGGCACTGGTATTACAGAACCAATTCTGAATACTACTATTATCATTATTGTAAATATTAATCTTTTGCGAAGGTCTTCCACCTTCCACGCATTTCTAATGGTCTTGAACAATTAGACCACCTCCGCCTTACCACCTGCGGCTTGTATTTTTTCCATTGCTGATTTAGAAAATAAATTTGCTTTTACAGTTAAATTCTTAGTAATTTCTCCATTACCAATAATTTTTATCTTATCAAACTTTCTTTTTATTAAGCCAGATTCAATAAGCTCATTTGCTCCAACTGTTGCACCATTTTCGAATACATCTAAGTCACAAACATTCACTGCTGCTACTTTCTTAGCAAATATATTATTAAATCCTCTTTTTGGAATTCTTCTTTGAAGTGGCATTTGTCCGCCTTCAAAGCCTGGTCTTACTCCACCGCCGGACCTAGCATTTTGTCCTTTATGCCCTTTTCCAGCCGTTTTTCCATTTCCAGATCCATGACCTCTACCAACACGCTTAGCTTCTTTCTTTGCTCCAAATGCTGGTCTAAGTTTTTGAAGTTCCATCTAGTCGCACCTCCTTATTTATGCTTTTTCCACCTTAACGAGGTGAGAAATTTTTGCTACCTTCCCACGAGTTGCCTCGTTATCAGGTTGCTCACTTACACTATTTATCTTACGTAAACCAAGTGAACGAGCAGTTGCAACTTGGTCTTCTCTGCAAGAATTTAAGCTTTTTACTAATTCTACTTTTAAGTTTGCCATATTGCACGCTCCTCCTTAGCCCATTATTTCTTTTACAGTTTTGCCACGTATTACAGCTACTTCTTCTGCTGTACGAAGAGCTTTCAAGCCCTCAAGCGTAGCTCTTACAACATTACATGGATTATTTGAACGCAGAGCCTTAGTTCTGATATCCTTAATTCCAACAGCTTCTACTACTGCACGAACCGGTCCGCCTGCTATAACTCCAGTACCTGGAGCTGCTGGTTTCATTAGAACTCTTCCTGCTCCGTATTCTCCAATAATTTCGTGTGGTATTGTTGAACCTCTCAAAGAAACTTTTATAAGATTTTTCTTTGCGTCCTCTATTCCCTTGCGTATAGCATCAGGAACTTCTCCTGACTTACCTATTCCAAATCCTACTGTTCCTTTTCCGTCTCCAACAACTACTAATGCGGCAAATTTGAATATTCTTCCGCCTTTTACTGTTTTTGATACCCTATTTACTGCTACTAAGCGTTCTTTCAAATCTAACACTGATGCATCGATTCTAGCCAAAAGTATTTCCCTCCTCTTCTTAGAATTTGAGTCCGCCTTCTCTTGCTCCCTCAGCTAACTCTTGTACTCTTCCATGGAATATATATCCGCCACGGTCAAATACTACTTCTGTTATTCCCTTTTCTGCTGCACGTTTTGCTACCATTTTACCAACTTCACGTGCGGCCTTCTTATTTCCGCCATAAGCATCAAATTCCTTATCCAGCGTTGAAGCTGATGCAAGAGTAATTCCCTTGACATCGTCTATCAACTGGGCATAGATGTTTTTGGTGGAACGGAAAACATTTAGACGTGGACGCTCTGCTGTACCGCTAATCTTATTGCGTATTCTTTGATGACGCTTAAGGCGAGCTTTATTTTTGTCTGCCTTGTTTACCATTCGTTATTCACTCCTTAATTACTTCTTGCCGGTTTTTCCTTCTTTACGACGGATTACCTCGTCTGCATACTTAATTCCTTTGCCCTTATATGGCTCTGGTGGACGTTTCTCTCTTACTTCTGCTGCGAATTGTCCTACTTTTTGCTTGTCTGCCCCTAAAATTGTAATCTTATTCGTACCTTGTACTTCAATTTTTATATCGTCAGTCTCAGATACAATTACCTGATGAGAGAATCCTAAGTTCATTACAAGATTCTTGCCTTGCTTTTGTACACGATAACCAACACCGTTTACTTCCAACTCTTTCTTGAAGCCATTCGTAACTCCCTCAATCATATTTGCGATTAAAGAACGTGTTAAGCCGTGTAAGGCTCTGTTTTCTTTCTCATCGTTTGGCCTTGTAACATTTATTTCGTTATCCTTTATTTCTATTTTCATATTAGGATGAATTTTTTGTGTTAACGTAGCCTTTGCACCTTTTACTGTAATTACGCTGTTGTCTAATTTAACTTCAACTCCAGCGGGAATATTTATAGGTTTTCTTCCAATTCTAGACAATATCTACACCTCCTACCATACAAATGCGAGTACTTCGCCGCCTACGTTTTCTTTACGAGCTTGACGATCAGTCATAACGCCCTTTGATGTTGACATTATTGCTATACCAAGGCCTTTCATAACCTTTGGCATATCTTCAACATTACTATATATACGAAGTCCTGGCTTTGAAACTCTGCGAAGTCCTGTTATTATAGGCTTCTTGCCTTCGCCATATTTTAGGAAAACTTTTATTACGCCTTGTTTTCCATCATCTGTTACTGTAAATCTTCTGATATATCCTTCATCTGCCAAAATCTGTACTATTGATTTCTTCATGTTAGATGCTGGGATTTCTACTGTATCATGCTTTGCAGAACTCGCATTACGGATTCTTGTAAGTAGGTCTGCAATCGTATCAGTAATCTGCATACTGTTGTTTACCTCCTTTGCTAAGCTTTACCAACTAGCCTTCTTTACTCCTGGAATTTCGCCTTTATATGCAAGTTCTCTGAAGCATATTCTGCACACGCCAAATTTACGAAGGTAGGCATGCGGCCTGCCGCAAATCTTGCATCTTGAATATTCACGTGTTGAATATTTTTGTTTCCTCTTTTGCTTTACTTTTAATGATGTTTTGGCCACAATAATCCCTCCTTATTTTGCAAATGGTGCACCCATTAATGAAAGTAATTCTCTTGCTTCTTCGTCCTTTTGAGCTGTCGTTACGAAGCATATATCCATTCCGCGGATTTTATCAATTTTGTCATATTCTATTTCTGGGAAGATTAATTGCTCTTTTACTCCCATGTTATAGTTACCTCTGCCATCGAATGCATTAGGATTTATTCCTCTGAAGTCTCTTACTCTTGGAAGTGCAAGATTGAAAAATCTGTCAACAAATTCATACATCTTCTCGCCTCTTAAAGTAACCTTAACTCCTATTTTCATTCCTTCACGAACCTTGAAGTTTGCAACTGATTTCTTCGCTGTACAAACAACTGGTTTTTGGCCTGTAATTAAAGATAAATCTCTAATAATGGCATCTATAACCTTAGAATTATCACGAGCTTCTCCTGCACCTACGTTAATTACGATTTTCTCTAGCTTTGGTATTTGCATCACATTTTTATATGAGAATTTATTCATAAGTTTTGGTGCAACTTCCTGCTTATAGAACTCCTTTAGTCTAGCCATTCATACCCTCCTTACAGTGACTCTCCGCATTTTTTACAAACGCGAACTTTCTTGCCATCTTCATTTATTTTGCGTCCCGTGCGTGTTGCCTTTCCACAGTGAGGACATACAAGCTGAACTTTACATGCATACATAGCACCCTCAGCCTTTATGATTCCGCCTTCCTGACCTTGTCTGCGAGGTTTAAAGTGTTTCGTCATCACATTGATGCCTTCCACGATAACCTTTCCTTCTTTAGGGCTAACTGCCTTTACTTTGCCCTGCTTTCCACGCTCTTTACCACTTAATACCACTACGGTGTCACCCGTTTTTACGTGCATTTTTCTTGTCTTTATCTTTTCCACAGTGAACACCTCCATTAAAGCACTTCTGGAGCAAGACTTAATATTTTCATATAGTCTTTATCACGTAACTCTCTTGCTATCGGTCCAAATATACGTGTACCCTTTGGATTTTTATCCTCTTTTATTACTACGGCTGCATTTTCGTCAAAACGAATATACGTTCCGTCCTCGCGGCGTACGCCCTTTACTGTGCGTACAATTACTGCTTTTACCACGTCACCTTTTTTTACAACGCCGCCGGGTGCTGCTTTTTTTACTGAAGCTACCACAACGTCGCCTATATTGGCATACCTCCTGCCGGTTCCGCCAAGTACTCTTATGCACATTAATTCCTTAGCACCTGTGTTATCGGCTACTTTGAGGTAGGTTTGCTGCTGTATCACAGTGAGTTCCTCCTAACTGGTTAAAACTTTGTATTTTAAAGCAACTAATTATTTTGCTTTTTCTATTATATTTACTAAACGCCATCTTTTATCTTTTGATAATGGACGTGTTTCCATAATACGTACTCTATCGCCAACCTTACACTCATTTTTCTCGTCATGAGCCTTTAGATTGATTGTATGCTTAACAATCTTGTTATAAAGTTTATGCTTTACGCTATTTACGATTGAAACTACTATGGTTTTGTCCATTTTATCGCTCTTTACCATGCCTACCATTGTTTTTCTCATGTTTCTTTCGCTCACGGTTTTGTCCTCCTTCCCTTACGCATTAACACTATTCTTTGACTCTTTTTCAGTTAACACCGTCTGAACTCTTGCTATATCCTTCCTTACAGCCTTAATGCGCATAGGGTTTTCGAGCTGATTAACGGCAAGCTGGAAGCGTAGATTGAAAAGCTCAGATTTAAGCTCCTTTAGCTTCTTTTCCAATTCTTCTTTAGATAGGATTCTAAGTTCTGAAGCTTTCATTATTGCTCACCATCCGTTTCTTCTTTCTTTACAAATTTACATTTAATCGGTAACTTGTTAGCAGCTAATCTCATAGCCTCTCTTGCTGTTTCTTCTGCTACTCCGCCGATTTCAAACATTACTCTGCCTGGCTTTACTACAGCTACCCAATACTCTGGTGAACCTTTACCGGAACCCATTCTTGTTTCAGCTGGTTTTTGTGTTATTGGCTTATCTGGGAATATTTTTATCCAAACCTTACCAAATCTTTTACAGTAACGTGTCATAGCAACACGAGCTGCTTCTATTTGATTTGATGTTATCCAAGCTGGTTCAAGAGCTTGCAAACCGAAATCGCCGTAATTTACTTTATTACCACGCATTGCTTTGCCTTTTAGTCTACCTCTGTGCACCTTGCGGTACTTAACTCTTTTAGGTAACAGCATTATTTACTGCCCCCTTCCGCTTTCACTTTACGGTTGTCTTGTAGGATTTCTCCCTTATATAGCCATACTTTTACTCCGATTATACCGTAAGTTGTATTAGCCTCAGCGAAACCGTATTCTATGTCTGCTCTGAGAGTTTGAAGTGGAATTGTTCCCTCATGATATTGCTCTGCTCTTGCGATTTCTGCTCCACCAAGACGGCCCGATACCTGAGTTTTTATTCCCTTCACTCCTGCTTTCATTGAACGTCCGATAGATTGCTTCATAGCTCTTCTGAAAGATACTCTCTTTTCAAGCTGTTGTGCGATACTCTCTGCAACGAGTTGTGCATTCATATCTGGATTCTTTACTTCTACTATATTTATAATTACAGGCTTTTTGATTAATTTTTCACAATATTGACGCAACTTCTCGATTTCAGCTCCGCCCTTACCGATTACCATTCCCGGCTTTGAGCAATGAATGTGAAGTCTTACTTTATTTGCATCTCTTTCAATTTCTATCTTTGGTACTCCTGCTGCTGCTAATTTCTTCTTTAATACTTTTCTTATTTTGTAATCTTCAACTAAAGTATCTCCAAAGTTTTTCTTGCTTACAAACCAGCGTGAATCCCAATTTTTTATTACTCCAACACGTAATCCGTGTGGATTTACCTTTTGGCCCATAGTTTACCTCCTTCTCCGCTATTCTTGTTCTTTTAGTACCATTGTAACGTGTGAAGACCTTTTTTCTATTCTATAAGCACGACCTTTTGACATTGGTCTGATTCTCTTTAGGATTGGTCCCGGACAAACAAAGCACTCTGATACATAAAGTCTGGTTATATCCATTTGTTTATTATTTACCGCATTTGCAACTGCTGATTTCAGTAATTTCTCCAAATATTCACATGCCGATTTTGGCGTGTTTTCAAGTACTGCCAAAGCATAATCCACTGGCTTATTTCTTATCAAATCAAGCACTATGGAAACCTTTCTTGGAGAAATGCGGGCATATTTTAGATAAGCCCTTGCTTCCATATCTTTACACTCCTTTCGCCCGTTATTTCTTTGTTGTTTTTGAACCTGCATGGCCCTTAAATGTTCTTGTAGGAGCAAACTCTCCGAGTTTATGGCCTACCATATCTTCTGTAACATACACCGGCACATGCTTGCGACCGTCATGAACTGCAAAGGTGTGTCCAACGAAATCCGGGAATATTGTTGATGCTCTACTCCATGTTTTGAGTATCTTCTTTTCTCCTGATTCGTTCATCTTTTGAACTCTCTTTAGCAATACCGGCTGTACAAAAGGTCCTTTTTTCAAGCTTCTGCTCATATTCTATAAGCTCCTTTCTGTACGCTCTACTTACTGTTTCTACGTTTCACGATAAACTTATCTGAACGATGATGTTTTGCACGTGTCTTATATCCAAGTGTTGGTTTACCCCATGGTGTTACAGGGCCTGGACGTCCGATTGGTGACTTACCTTCACCACCGCCGTGTGGGTGGTCGCATGGGTTCATAACAGAACCTCTTACTTTTGGTCTCCAACCCATATTACGCTTACGTCCTGCTTTACCTATCTTAACATTTTCATGGTCGATATTTCCAACTTGGCCGATTGATGCCATACATTCAACTGGTACATTTCTTAATTCTCCAGATGGAAGTCTTAATAAAGCTAATCTTCCTTCTTTTGCCATAAGTTGTGCCATGTTTCCTGCTGATCTTGCAAGCTGTGCACCTTTACCCGGATATAACTCTACGTTATGAATAAACGTACCAACTGGTATATTTGCTAATGGTAATGCATTACCTGGCTTAATATCAGCGTTAGGGCCTGCCATGATAATGTATCCAACTTTTAATCCGTGCGGAGCTATTATATATCTCTTATCACCGTCATCATATTGTACTAGAGCTATATTTGCTGAACGGTTCGGATCGTATTCTATACTTACTACCTTACCTTGTACGTCAAACTTTTGTCTCTTGAAGTCTATAACACGGTACTTTCTTCTGCTTCCGCCGCCTCTATGACGTACTGTTATTCTGCCATAGCTGTTTCTTCCTGCCTTTTTATTTAATGGCTCTAAAAGGCTCTTTTCTGGCTTTACTTTTGATAAACCTGAAAAATCCATAACTGACATATTGCGTCTTGCTGGAGTTGTAGGTTTATAATTCCTAATTGCCACTTCGTTTCACTCTCCTCATTTTCGCTTTTCGGAAATTATTCATCTCCATAACTGCTTTTTTATATTAATTTACTTTCATTTCTGAAACTTCTTCAATATGTTTTTTGTCTTCACAAAGGCTGTTACCTATACTTTTTACTAGATTAGATAGTTTAAGTATAATATGAAGTACACTCATAACTGTTAAGCAAAGCAATACATACGTCGCCTCAACTAGTTCATTAAATGGAGACTTAGTAAATACATTCACTGCGTATACCACCATAATAATAAACATTATCACAATATACCAAGTTGTTTCTCTTTTTATTTGCTTAGTTACAGCATTTATAACATCTTTGCTAATCATATTCATACACCTCTATGAAAAACAATTTAGAACATTCCGTCAAAGAACTCGATGCTCTTGCTATCCTCTTTCAATGTTACCATTGCTTTTTTCCAAGCAGGTGTATAACCTTGTGTGCGACCTTGACGTTTCAAACGGCCTCTTACGTTAATCGTGTTAACCTTCGCCACTTTTACTCCGAAAAGCTCTTCAACTGCTTTTGATATTTCTATCTTATTTGCAGTTTTAGCTACCTTAAAGGTGTACCTTTTCATTGGCATTCCTGCCATACTCTTTTCCGTTATTATCGGGCGAATTATTATATCTTGGGCTGCCATTATGCGTACACCTCCTCTATCTTAGTTAATGCGTCTTTTAATATTACTAACTTTCCAGCATTTAATATGTCATAAACATTCAAGTTATTTACTTGTGATGTTTTTACTCCTGGAATATTTCTTGATGATTTAATGATTTTATCGTTTACTTCTGGTAATACGATTAAAGCCTTTTTCTCAATTTTTAAAGCATTTAGCATATTAACGACAGTTTTGGTCTTATATTCATCCATAGCGATTGAATCTAAGATTATAATTTCACTATCGATTAACTTGCTTGAAAATGCTGATTTCATTGCTAATCTTCTAACTTTTTTATTTACTGTAAATCTGTAGCTGCGTGGTTTCGGAGCAAATACGATTCCACCATGTCTCCATTGTGGAGCTCTAATTGAACCTTGTCTTGCATGGCCCGTACCTTTTTGTCTCCAAGGCTTTCTTCCACCGCCAGATACTTCCGCACGTGTTAATGCTGATTGTGTTCCTTGACGTCTATTTGCCAAGTAATTTACAACTAATTCGTGCATTACAGTCATATTCGGTTTTATTCCAAATATAGCATCAGATAATTCTACCGAGCCTACTTCCTTGCCCGCCATATCTAAAACCGCTAACTTAGGCATTACAATTCCTCCTTCCTCTATGCCTTGATGCTGTCGCGAATAAGTACTACTCCGCCATTTGCACCTGGCACTGCACCTTTTATTGCAATCAAATTGTTTTCCTTATCCACTTTTACGATTGTAAGGTTTTGTACTGTAACTCTTTCTGCTCCAAGATGTCCAGCCATTTTCTTGCCTTTGAATACTCTTGAAGGGTCAGAACAAGCTCCGATTGAGCCTCCGTGACGTACAACTGGACCCGTACCATGAGTCTCTTTAAGTCTTCTGAAATTCCAGCGCTTAATTACGCCTGCATAGCCCTTACCTTTGCTCGTACCAATTACATCAATCTTTTCGCCTTCGCTAAACACGTCTGCTTTAATGATGTCGCCAACATTGATAGCTTCAATATTTTCTAAGCGAAATTCTCTTAAGTACCTTTTTGGAGCTACATCTGATTTGTCAAAATGGCCCTTCATTGGCTTATTCACCTTATGAGGTTTAATGTCGCCAAATCCCATTTGGATTGCTGCATAACCATCATTTTCAATAGTTTTCTTTTGAGAAACTACACATGGTCCTGCTTCAATTACGGTTACTGGTACAACTTTGCCTTTTTCATCGAAGATTTGCGTCATGCCTATCTTTTTACCGATAATTGCTTTTTTCATCTTTCTTCCTCCTGTTTAGGTTATTGGTTGATGTTTTTCCACCAACATGACCCCAAAGCCGTCCGTTAAGTTAGAGTTTTATTTCTATCTCAACACCTGCTGGGAGTTCTAAGCTCGTCAATGACTCTACAGTCTTATTTGATGGTCTTAGAATATCGATAAGTCTTTTATGAGTTCTGATTTCAAATTGTTCACGGCTATCTTTGTACTTATGTACAGCACGAAGTATCGTAACAACTTGCTTCTCAGTTGGTAGTGGTATTGGACCTGAAACTCTCGCACCTGTTTTCTTTGCTGTTTGTACGATTTTTTCTGCTGATTGGTCTACCAACTGATGATCGTAACCCTTTAATCTTATCCTGATTTTTTCCTTGACTGCCATTTAATCCCCTCCTTACTATTATAGCTGGCGGGCGCGCTTTTACCTTACCACCTTTCCGGGTGTTTCATATATTACATAATCATAACCCGGATTAACTGCCATGAGTTATCCGGGATAAGTTTAAAAGCATTCAGTATTATCAATACTTGCAATAAAAGCCTGTATTTTATACTCTAAAACATTCTTTCGCCCGGTTTAAAATCGGACATACTCCACGGAAAAACCGATTATACTTAATCGCAACCTCCCGCTTCAACGCATATCAATTGCAGTCACGCTAGGTTATTTTAACACATCTACTTTCAAATTGCAAGTATTTATTTTTATAAATTCTCTAACATATTTATTAACAGTTGTTGCATTGCTTTTCGTTTATTAACATTTTTCTCTTCTTTTAACTTAGTACTCAATTCATCCATCGTAATCTTAAACCGCTTCACATACATGTTACTTTTGAAATTTTTAGGTACCTCTCCCTGTTTGTTCTTAGAAATTTCTTGCCAAAGTTCATCATCAGACATCTTTTCAAATTTTGTATTTTCTTTGGGATTATTTTTTTGTTCTTTATCATTTTTTTCTAAATTATTCTGGTCAGCAACTTTGCTCGAGGAATTATTTTTATCGTTTACATTATTCATGTTTTTAGTGTTTGTTTCGATCTTAGTTTCAGGCTCTTTAGCGTCCATTTTTTCATGTTTATTATTTTCACTAACATCATTTTTAGTATCTTCCTTTTCAGATTTGTTCTTTTCAACAGCATTGTTTTTATCCTCTTTATCGTTTACTTGTTCAGATTGACTTAACTCACTATATGACGATGGTTGCTCAATTTTACACCAATCCGGAACTTCAGAAATGTCATTAAAATGAATAATATCATACTCCTCTGGAACTAACTCATCCAATTGATTTTGCGTGAAAGAATCTATATTTTTCTGTAACTCTTTATATTTAGGTATTATGCTCTTTTCTACAATATCTATTAAATCCGAAAATTTTTCCTTCGATAAATCATTTAATTCTTTACGGTAACTCTCTATCACATGCTTAATGGTAGGCAAGGCATCAAAAGTTTCCTTAACCTCGTCAAATGCACATTTTAGCTTATCAAAGCTATTAAGACCTGGAGCAGTTAACAGCGCCAAAGTATCTTCAATGGCATGTATAGTGCTTTCATACGATTCGCGTATTTTAAGAACTTCGATGTTTTTTTCTTCTATTATTTTCTCGCATTTTTTATTGCATTCATCATAAAAAGGTCCAATATATATTCCGTAACCACGATATGGAATCCATTCAAACTCATTGTTAGTTAGAGCCATATAAACCTCTATCCAACCCAAAGCTTTTTCAAATTCAGAACTCCACGCACCCGGCCTTGTCTTATCAAATTCCACATCAAAATCAGATACTCTTACAAGCAAATCCGTCTTATAGCTTCTCAAACTCTCAACAAATCCTTTTAATTGATCTTGTTTATTTTTCAGTTCATCTTGTTGTTTTTTCAGTTCATCTTGTTGTTTTTTCAGTTCATCTTGTTGTTTTTTCAGTTCACCGTTCTTTTCTATAAATCTTGCACGCCGCTCTGCAAGAACGTCAGCCAGTTTACTTTTAATATTTAATAATGCATTCCACAGCACAGTTTTTTTATTAATATGACCGTCTTTACTTTCTGCAATTATATCATATGCATTTTTTTGTACCTGTTCGTTTAACCCGTTTTTGCCGCCCTTTTTAAGTTTATACTTATTAAACCTTAAAAAGAAAAATACCAATGCTTTACTCTCGACGTGATTTCCTGATAAAATTTCTCTTGCTTTAACTTTAAAATTCTCATCTAATTTTTTTAATTTCTTATCATCACTTATGTTTTCATCATCTGAAAGCCATATGTCAGTTATTTTTCTTATATCACGTTTATAGTAATTGACTACAGGGCCTTTTTTCAATAAATCCACTAATTTTTTTCTATCATTACAATTTATTAATACCTCCAGTTCTAGTTCAAAGCCTTTACTTTTCTCATAATAAAAATTAGTATCATTTGAAAATATTTTAACACTTCCCACACTATCAAATCTCTGAATACTCATATCTGGTGTTGATTGGCTCCTTTGGAATTTTTTTCCTAGCATAAATCATTCCTCCTTAAA